>CANRCM010000013.1 GCA_947629085.1 uncultured Clostridia bacterium | reverse complement strand
AAAAGCATTACGTAAAGAATTGGTATTAAACTATATTGTTTTAAATATTTTGTGACACATCATTGACTAACCTACATAAAAAAATAATAAAAAATTAAAATCTGCTTGACAAATAATAATTTTTACCGTAATATATAAAAAGTTTATAACAGAAAGGAGAATTAACATGGAAGAAAAGGATGTTATATTAACACAAGAAGGTTATGATAAATTAGAAAAAGAATTAAATTATTTAAGAACAGAAAAAAGAACAGAAATTGCAGAAAGAATAAAAGTTGCATTAGGATTTGGCGATTTATCAGAAAATTCTGAATATGACGAAGCTAAAACAGCACAAGCTGAAAATGAAGTGAAAATAGCAGAATTAGAAAATAAAATTAGACATGCCAAAATTATAGATGAAAAAGAAATAGATACACAAACTGTTCAAATAGGAAATATAGTAAAAGTTTTAGATATAGAATTTGATGAAAAAATAGAATACACAATAGTTGGATCTACAGAAGTTAATTTAGCAGAAAATAAAATATCTAATGAATCACCACTAGGTGCTGCTTTATTAGGTGCTAAAAAGAATAATGTAGTAGAAGTAAATGCACCTGCAGGAATTATGAAATATAAAATATTATCTATAAAAAAATAAAAAATACTTGTAAAAAGTTTTACGCAATGTTAAAATAATAATAGATTAAAAAAAAACCAAAATTTCTGGTAATTTTTTAATCTATTTTTATTTTGTGTAAACAATATAAAATTTGTTTTAATAGGAGGAAGTAATGAACACAAAATATATATTTGTAACAGGTGGAGTAGTATCAGGATTAGGAAAAGGAATAACAGCGGCTTCTTTAGGAAGATTGTTAAAAAACAGAGGGTATAAGGTAACAATACAAAAATTTGATCCATATATAAATGTGGATCCAGGTACAATGAATCCTTATGAGCATGGAGAAGTTTTTGTGACAGATGATGGAGCAGAAACAGATTTAGATTTAGGACATTATGAAAGATTTATAAATGAAAATTTAACAAAAAACTCTAGTATAACAATGGGAAAAATATATTCAAATGTAATTGAAAAAGAAAGAAAGGGTAAATATTTAGGGAAAACAGTTCAAGTAATTCCTCATATTACAAATGAAATAAAAGAAAAAATTTATGGTTTTGAAGATACAGATACTGATATTGTTATTACAGAAATAGGAGGAACAGTAGGAGATATAGAAGGACTCTCTATAATTGAAGCAATTAGACAAGTAGGGTTAGAAAAAAAATCAGAAGATGTGCTTTATATACATGTTACTTTATTACCATATATTTCTGGCTCAAACGAATTAAAATCAAAACCAACACAACATTCAGTAAAAGAATTACAAAGTTTTGGAATAAAACCAGATATATTAGTATGCAGAACAGAACAAGATATACCAGAAGGAATAAAAGAAAAATTAGCATTATTCTGTAATGTTAGAAAAACAAGTGTAATACAAAATAAAACAGCAGATTGTTTATATGCAGTACCTTTAATGCTTGAAGAAGAAGGTTTAGCAAAAGAAGTATGTAATCATTTAAAATTAGAAAAATATATACCTGATAATTCAAAATGGGAAAAAATGATAAACAATATAAGAAATATAGATAAAAATAACATAGTAAAAATAGCTATTGTTGGTAAATATATAAAATTAGAAGATTCTTATATTTCAGTAATTGAAAGCTTGTATCATGCTGGCTTTGAAAATAATGTAAAAGTAGAAGTTGATTTGTTAGATTCTGAAAGTATTACAGAAAAAAATGTTAAAGATAAACTTTCTAAATATAATGGAATTGTAGTTCCTGGAGGCTTTGGTAATAGAGGAATCGAAGGGAAAATAGAAACTATAAAATATGCAAGGGAAAATAAAGTTCCTTTTTTAGGAATTTGTCTTGGTATGCAAATGGCTGTAGTAGAATTTGCAAGAAACGTGCTGGGATTAAAAGATGCTAATTCTACAGAGCTAGATGAAGACACAACTAATCCAGTCATTCACATTATGGAAGAACAGAAAAAGATAGATAAAAAAGGTGGAACAATGAGATTAGGAGCATATCCATGCGTTATAAAAAAAGGTAGTTTAGCAAGCAAAACATATGGAGAAAGAGAAATATCAGAAAGACATAGACATAGATTTGAATACAATAATGCTTATAAACAACAATTAGAAGAGGCAGGATTAAAAGTTTCAGGAACATCTCCAGATGGATTACTAGTTGAAATAGTAGAAATTGAAGAACATCCATATTTTATAGCTGGACAATTTCATCCTGAATTAAAATCTAGACCAAATAAGCCGGCACCATTGTTTGTAGGACTAATACAAGCATGTTTAAAGAAATAAAATACAAAAGAGAATAATTTAAATATAAAAATTTAAAAGGCTTGAAAAAATAATTAATAACATATATAATAAATTTATACAAAAAAAGAGAGAGGAGCGATATTTTATGAAAATAAAAATAACAGGAAAGGAACTAAAGATAACAGAAGCTATTAATAATTATGTAGAAAGAAAATTGGACAGAATAAATAAATATTTTAATGAGTCAGAAGCAGAAGTTACTTTAAGAACAGAAAAAAATGAGCAAATTGCTGAAATATATTTGGTAGCAGAAGGAAAAAGATATAGAGCTGTAACAGAAAATAAAGATATGTATGCATCAATAGATAAAGATATTGATATATTAGAAGGACAAATTAGAAAAGAAAAAACAAAAAAAGAAAAAATGATCAAAGATGCATCTTTAAAAACAATTGAAATTGAAGATGATCCAATAAGAGAAGTAAGAAATGAAATAATAAAAACATCTTATTATGAAATAAAACCAATGTTACCAGAAGATGCAGTATTAAAATTACAAGAAAAACCAAGCCAAAATTTTTTAGCATTTATCAATGTAGAAACTGGAAAAGTAAATATAATACATAAATTAAAAGATGGAAAAAATTATGGCTTAGTAGAACCAGAAGTATAAAATCAATGAAAATAAAGAAGGCAGGAAATTAAATCCTGCCTTTATGTATTATAAAATACAAAAAAGTAAAACTTAATAACCCACCAATAAAACAAATAGCTATAATAAATCAACTATTTCATATTTCTTTCAGCTTCTTCGATCATTTTCTTAACCATTTGTCCACCTATTTTACCAGCATCTTTAGCTGAAATATCTCCATTATAACCATCTTTTAAGTTAACACCAACTTCGCTAGCTACTTCATATTTGAATTTGTCTAATGCAGACATAGCTTCTGGAACTAATTTTTTGTTTGTATTGTTTGCCATTTTATTCACCTCCTGCAAATATACATTTTTAGAAAAAAACATTATTTGCTTTTTCTAATACTATGATTTGCAAAATATAAAAAAATAAACAGGAAATTTTTTCAAAAAATTAATTATTATAAATTAATATAAATTTTATTGCAAATTTATACAATTATCGATATAATAAATTTTGTAAAAGGAGTGAAAAAAATGTATAAGTTGATAGCTATAGATTTAGATGGAACTTTATTAAACAGTTATGGAGAAGTGACAGAAAATACCAAAAAAACGTTAAAAAAAATAATTTCTTCTGGAACAAAAATTGTAATTGCATCTGGAAGACCAATAGACTCAATAAAAACGATAACAAAAGAAATTGGTAGTAATGAATATTTTATTGCAGGAAATGGCGCAATTGTTTATGATGTAAAAAAAGAAGAAGTTATATATGAGAAATATATGTCAAAACAAAAAGTCTTAGAAATTATGAAACAATGTGATAAAAATAGTATAAATTATAATCTTTATACAGATAAGACAATTTTAGCTAAAAGTTTAAAATATAATGTTTTATATTATTATAAAGAAAATTTAAAAAAAGAAGAAAATAAAAAAACTAATATTAATATTGTTCAAGATATGTATGAATATGTAAAAAACATGAAAGAAGAAAAATTTTTAAAAATAACAATATGCGATGAAAATAGAAGTGTATTTAATTCCATTATGAAAAAAATTAAAAATATTAATGGAATTGAAGCTTTAGAAGTTTTGCATATGTCAAGAAAAATAATAAAACAAGGTACAGAAGATGTTCCTATAGAATATTTTTATACGGAAATTTCGTCAGCAGATGTTGATAAATGGAATGCTATACAATATTTAATGGAAAAATTAAATATAGAAAAACAAGAAATCATAGCTATCGGAGATAATATAAATGATAAAAAAATGATACAAAATGCAGGTTTGGGTATAGTTATGGAAGGAAGCACACCAGAAGTTATTAATATAGCAAATGATATTGCACCAAGTAATAATGAAGAAGGTGTAGCAAAAATATTACAAAAATATTACAAAAACATTAACTTTTAGTAACAATCACTCAATTTATTGATTTTGACAGTTGTTTGAGTTAAAATAAAATAAATGATTATTTTGTAAAAATATATATAAAAATAATAATAAAAGGAGGAATTTGTTATGGCAACAAATCCAATGCAAAGAAAAGCAAGAAATTCATTTTTATTAGGAATGTTAACAATGTTACTAATTACAGGAATAGTAATATCTATTTTGTTTATACAATTAATGAATAAAATGAAAAAAGAGCAAGAAGAATTAAAAGCTAGTGTACAAGCATATGTATTAAATCAAGATGTTGGTTCTGGACAAGTTATAACAACAGACATGTTAACAAAACAAACAGTTAATAGAAATTTAGTACCAAGTAATGCTACAAGTAACATTTCAATAATAGAAAATTATGCGTTACAAGATAAAGAAGGAAATAATATATATACTAAGACTGATAATAATGAAGCAAAATTATATATAAATAAAAATAATAGAGAATATGAAGTAAAGAAAGAAGAAGATACTGATAACTACTATATTACAAAAAATAATGATAAAGAATATCTTGAATTAGACAGCGTACCATTAGTAGCAAAAGTTGATATGAAAAAGAACACTTTAATAACAACAGAATTACTAAGCAAAGCTGATAATATTGTACAAGATGATGTAAGAAAACAAGAATACAATATGGTAGTATTACCAACAGACTTAACAACTGGAGATTATATTGATATAAGAGTAATGTTCCCAAATGGACAAGATTTTATAGTTGTATCAAAAAAAGAAGTAGAAATTCCTGTTATAAGTGGAGTTGAATCTGCTGATACTATATGGATTAATTTATCAGAAGATGAAATATTACATATGAGCTGTGCAATTATTGACAGTGCTCAAGTTAAAGGCGCAAAAATATATGCTACTAAATATACAGAAGCTGGAATGCAAAATGCAGCAACACCTACATATCCTGTAAATGAAAGCACATCACAATTATTACAAAGTGATCCAAATGTATTAGAAAAAGCTATGAATGAAATAAGAACAAGATATTCAAATGGTAACAGTGTAAATCTTAGAAATAACTATATAAATAGTGCTATAAATAATCAAGGAGAACAAGCAGAATCTAACTTAGAAACAAGCATTGAAGAAAGTATAACAAATTCTAAGAATTCAAGAAAAGAGTATTTAGACTCTTTATCAGGAACAATAAGTGATCAATAAAGAAAGGAGAATATGTGCACAGATGAAAAAAATAGGGTTTATAGGAGCATATGACAAAATAGATTTAGTTATATACATCGCTAAAATTTTAACTGCATTAGGAAAAAAAGTGTTGGTAATAGATGCAACCACAAATCAAAAAGCAAGATATGTTGTGCCAGTAATAAATCCGACAAAAACATATATAACAGAGTATGAAGAAATAGATATAGCAGTAGGATTTGGTGATGTTGAAGAAATAAAGAATTATCTAGGAGTTGAAAATAATCAAGAATTAGAATATGATTTTATTTTTGTTGACACTGATAATTCAGAAGCATTAGAAAAATTCAATCTAAAAGAGGCTGCCAAAAATTACTTTGTATCTTCATTTGATGCATATTCTTTAAAAAAAGGCTTAGAAATATTAAGAGAATTAAAAAGTGTGATAAGTTTAACTAAAATATTATTTTCGAAAGAAATGTCTAAAGAAGAAGATGATTATTTAAATTTCTTATCTTTGGGATATAAAATAATTTGGAGCGAATATAAGATATATTTTCCTATTGAAAATGGTGATTTAAGTGTGATTTATGAAAATCAAAGATTAGCAAAGATAAGATTTAAAAAATTAAGTATAGAATATAAAGATCAATTAGAGTATCTTTCAGAAGAAATATTGGGTAATGTAAGTGAATCAACAATTAGAAAAGTTATAAAAAATATTGAAAAAGGAATCTAGAAAATAAAACAAATAAACTTTTAAGAAGGGAACGATAAGACAATGTCAATTGTAACATTTTGGAATAATGGAAGAGAACAAACAGGAAAAACGTTATCTATATCAGCTATTAGTACATATTTGGCCATAGAACATAATTACAAAATTTTAGTTATTGCTACAGGCTACCAAGATGAAACTTTAAAAAATTGTTTCTGGAAAGAAAAAAAAGCAAGAAAAAATTTAGGATTATTTGGACCAAATACAACATTAGAAGATGGAATAACAGGATTATCTAAGATGATTAATAGCAATAAATTATCTTCAGAAAATATTACAGATTATACAAAAATAATTTTTAAGGATAGATTAGAAGTTTTACAAAGCTTTAGAGGTAGCCAAGAAGAATATAGAAAATTAAAAAAGATATATCCTGAAATTATTAATTTAGCAAATAAATATTATGATTTAGTATTTGTAGATTTAGATAATGAAATAGAAAAAGATATTTCTGATATTATATTATCAAATTCTAATTTAGTAGTAGCAAGTATTAGCCAACGTTTATCAAGTATAAATAAATTTATGGAGATAAGACAAAATATACCTACATTAAATTCTAAAAAAACATTATTACTAGTGGGAAGATATGATAAATTTTCAAAATACACAGTAAAAAATATTACTAGATATATGGGCGAAAGAAATAAAGTATTAACAATACCATATAATACACTACTTTTTGAAGCGTGTGAAGAAGCAAAAGTACCAGAATTGTTTTTTAATATAAAAAGTTTAGAAAATGATGAAAGAAATAGTCTTTTTGTAGAAGAAGTAAAGAGAGCTTCTGAAAATATTGTGTATAGACTACAAGATTTGGCCACAATGAAAATGTAATGTAAGGAGGGAAGCCTAAATGACAATAGTAAATATTGTGCTAACATTAATAGTTTTAATAGTTGCAATATATATAATATACTATATTATTAATAAAAAGAAAAATGCACAAGTTGAATCAGAGATAAATGTTGACGATAAAACATATACAATAGACAAGATGACGGAATTTATAAAAAAGAGATTAGATGAAATAACAAAAGTCAACTTGTATGATATAGGTCTCTCTGAAGAAGAATTAAAAAGGAGAAAAAATAAAAAATATGAACTTAAAAAAGCTTTAAAAGGATGTACTTATGGGGATATAAATGATAAAAAATACGTAAAAGAGCTTATATTTGACTTGTTACAAAACGAATATGGAGTAACAGAAAGTAATATATCTAAAGCTATAACATTTGATATACCTTCATTATTAACAGTACAAGATAAGTTTGATATTTTGATATATGTGTATAAAAAGAATTTTGGATATGAAGCATTAACAGAATTAATAAAAAAATATAATTTAGCAGAATTAAAATATACAGAGGGAGAAACAAAACCATCATATGTAATAACAAGTAACGAAATAGAAGATATATATGAACAAGAAAAATTAGTTTTAAGTTTTGCAGATAAATTAAATGTTGTAGTACAAAGAATATATCAACACTATAAAGGATATAGCAGTATAGACGAAGTAAGAGATATGAATATAGATGGTGTATCTGGTGGTGTATCTGGTCTTCCAGAAAGCTTTTTAAGTCAAGTTGCACAAACAGATGGAGATTATTTAACTCAAATAACAGAACATAAAGTACCTAGAGCATGTGATAGTATATGGATTTTTTTCCAAGGTAAATCAATTAGATTAGCATTTCTATCATTTGGAACTGAAGCTGAATTAAAGAGAGTATGCCAAAACATTTATAAATATAACAATCCAGGACAATTATCAGATACTAATGGTTATAAGATTAACGAAATGAAAGATGGTTCTCGTGTAGTTGTTGTAAGACCAAGTTTTTCAGAGACATGGGCATTTTTTGTAAGAAAATTCGATGTTAAGCGTTCAACTTTGGAACAATGGTTTAAAGGGGAACCAGGATCAGATGAGTCAATAGAATTATTAAAATTCTTAGTAAAAGGAGCAAGAATTGTATCAATAACAGGTGAGCAAGGTTGTGGTAAAACAACAATGCTTATGGGTATGATAGAAAATATATACGAAACAATGAATATACGTGTTCAAGAAACTGCATTCGAGCTTCATTTAAGAAAAATTTATCCCACAAGAAATATTCTTACATTTCGTGAAACAGATACAATATCTGGACAAGAAGGACTAGATGTTCAAAAGAAAACAGATGGTTCTGTAAATATTATAGGTGAGGTTGCAACAGATCCTGTTGCTGCTTGGATGATACAAGCTGCACAAGTTGCATCTAAATTTACATTATTTACTCACCATGCTAAAACATTTCCAAATTTAGTAACAGCTCTTAGAAACTCAATGTTAAGAATAGGACAATTTACAAATGAAAAAACTGCAGAAGAACAAGTTGTACAAGTATTAAACTTTGATATACATTTAACAAAAGACTTCAGAGGAAAAAGATATATAGAAAGAATAACAGAATGTATACCAGTAGAAGAAAAGAATGAGTATACTTTTGATCATAGAAAAGAAAAAACATTAGAAGGAAAATTTGATAAATTTTTTGATAATGCTACACATTATTTTGAAAAAATTACAGATAAAAAATTATATACATATAGAAATATTTTAGAATATGTTGATGGAGAATATATAATAACAAATCCAATAACTAAAGAAAACCTAAATGAAATGAGATTAAATATGGATGCGACAGATATAGAAAATTTTGACAAATTTATTGAAAGACACTGGGGAAATGCTTTAAAGGAAAAAGAAACCATACAAGTGTCATCTACAATATCAGAAGAAAAACCAAAAAGAAGAGGAAGAAAACCAAAAAGTCAAGTGTAGTAAGGAGGTGAAAACCTAGGTGAATAATCAAGTAATATTTTATATTATGGGAGGCTCAGTAGCAGCTCTAGCAATTATAATGATAATATATTTTATATTAAAAGGAAGAATGCAAACTTCAGAATATAAAAATATACAAAGACTTCAAGAAGGAACTAAAACAAATAGATATTCTGCTGAGATATTATTCCAAAAATTATACCTTACATATATAAAAATACCTTTTATAAAAAGATATGTATTAAAAATAAGAAGAAGATTAGAAATTATCAATATTGATGATGAGTATAATACAAGAAAAGGAACGGCAAAAATCCTTACAAAAACACTTGCAATAATAATACCAATAATAATATTAACAATAATAATAACATCAAGTAATTTTTTGTTGATGACAATATTATTACTATTTGAATTATTTATGATAGATACTTTTATAGATGGTTCTGTAGACAAAATTGATAATAAAATTTTAAAAGAACAATTAGACTTTTTTTCTGAAATAAGACATGCATATCATGAATATAACATGGTTGAAGAGGCAATATATCAAGTGTCTCAAGATGATGAAAAAGAAGTATCAAGACAAGGAGAAAAAATATACGAAATATTAATATCCGATGATCCAGAAATGGAGTTAGAAAAATATTATGATATAGCTCCAAATAGCTTTTTAAAAGAATTTGCAGGTATATCATACCTAACCAAGGAATTTGGAGATAGAAAAGTAGATGGAGCATCATTATATTTAAAAAATGTAAATAATATAACTCAAGAAATGCAATTAGAAATTTTAAAAAGAGATAAATTAAACTATGTATTTCAAAGTTTATCAATTATATCAATTGCGCCAGTTTTACTTTTAGAACCACTTAAAAATTGGGCAGTTAAAAACTTTTCTTTCACAGCAAACTGGTATGAAGGAAAAGCTGGAATGATAGTACAAATATTAATTTTGATAATAACATTTGTATCTTACGTATTAGTTAGAAAATTAAAAGACAATGGATCAACAGATATAGATACAAGTACAGAAAATCCTTGGCAAGAAAAAATATATAAGAAAAAACCAATAAAGAAGATAGTAGATTTATTTATACCAAAACAAGGTACAAAAGAATATAGGAAAACAGTACAATTATTAAAAGATGCAGCGTCTAAACAAAAAATGGAATGGTATTATATAAATAGAATTACACTCTCAATAGTTACCTTTTTTGTATCTATATTAATATTTGCTCAATTACATGTCGTTGCAATAAATTACATATATACAGAGCCGACAACTGATTATGATATTATTGGAGGGTTATCGGAAAAAGATAAGAAAAAGGCAATGGAATTAACAGAGCAAGATAATATAATCTTGGATCAATATAGAGGAAAAATAAAAACAACAAAAAATGAAATAGAAAGATCTGTTAATAAGTTGAAATATTATGAAGAAGCAGATGATGCAGAGAAAACTAAAGCAGTAGATAGAATATATGAAAAATTACAAATAATAAATACTGAATATATTCAGTGGTTTGAAATTCTTTTAGCATTTGTATTTGCTATAATTGGATACATGGCTCCAATGTTAATATTAATGTTCCAAGTAAAAATGAGACAGTTAGAAATGGAAGATGAAGTAATGCAATTCCAAACAATAATACTTATGCTTATGAGAATAGAAAGAGTTAATGTTGAAATAATCTTAGATTGGTTAGAAAGATATTCTAATATATTCAAAGCACCAATTACAAAATGTGTTAATAACTACGAAGCTGGTGCATGGGAAGCTTTGGAAGCAATGAAAGAGGAAGTTTCATATACTCAAATGATAAGAATTATTGAAAGTTTACAAGCAGCAGTTGAAAAAATACCAATTAGAGATGCATTTGATGAATTAGATTCAGAAAGAGATTATTACCAAGAAAAAAGGAAAGAATCAAATGAAAGACTTATAAAAAGAAAAGGTATGATTGGTAAAGCGATAGGATTTTCACCAATGGTATGTATGTTTGTAGGATACTTAATTATACCACTAGTATTTATAGGTTTAACAAGTATGTCAAACTCTTTTAGTTCTATGTCAACATTAAAATAAATATAAAAAATATATTGATAAAAATAAAGGAGGACTTTCACCATGGAAAATGCAACAAGAGCTTTAGTTATGGCAGGCGGAATTTTAATAGCTTTACTAATACTAGGTGCATTACTACTAATGTTTAATAATTTATCAAGCTATCAAAATGCAAATGATTCATCTGAAAAAACATCACAAATAGCAGAATTTAACAACCAATTTGAACCATACAATAAAAAAAACTTAACATTAATGGAATTAAAAAGTATATATAATAAAATAGAAAGCAATAATTCTAAGAATCCAGAATATTTCATAGATAATAATATATCAAGTGTATATGAAAGCATCGATGAAGATTTTACAAAAATTTCTGAAGATGATAAACAAACAAAAAAATTTAAATGTACTTCAGTTAGATACGACAAAGAAGGAAGAATAAATGAAATGAATTTTTCAACAAACTAAATTAAAAAATATAAAATAAAAATATGTTATTCCACAACAACTAGTATTAATATGGGAGGAATTAAATATGGAAAATGCATCAAAAGCACTAATTATGGCAGCAGGAATATTAATTGGAGTATTAATTTTAACTTTAGCAGTATTTCTATTTACAGATTTTGGTGCAACATCTCAAGGCATATATAGTCAAATGGAAGAAAGACAGTTAACAGAATATAATGCACAATATACTGTTTATGCAGGAAGAACTGATATTACAATTTATGAAATTATATCATTAGCTAACTTAGCAAAAGAAAATAATGAAAAATATGGAGATTATACAAATTATGAAAGTGAATATAAAGTACAAGTTAAATTAGACACAAGTTCGAATTTTCAAGATAAAAATGAAAATGAAAAGCAAGATCTAATAAAAAATAAAAGTAATGTTAATATAGATGGAGAATTAATCACAACTTATAAATGTACTCGGAATAACCTACCACGAAAATGGACGAGTTTTTACAGTAACTTTCCAACAAAATTAATAAACAAAATGTAACAAAAATATTGAAAAAGTTACAACAAAATGATATAATAAAAAGGAATAAATATGAAAAAAATAGCGATATTTTTATTAATAATAATAGCCATTGTATCAACTATAGCTTACTTATATTTAAATAATATTAGTAATTATAGAAATGCACAAAAAGAAAATCAAAAATTTGAAATGTATATAGACAAAGAAATAACAGGAACAGAAATTACAACTTTAGCAAATAAAGTAGTAGATTATAATGAACAAAATAAAATAGAAAAAGACAACAAAGGAAAATATATTGACAATGGCGAAAATTCAATAAATATTGATATAAAATTTATTGATGATGATGTTACCTATAATATAGAAAAACTATACAATAGAGGAATAAATACATTTCTATATTATTATGGTGATATTGTATTTAAATGTAGTGAAGTTCAGTATCATAGTAAAACAAACAAAGTAAAATATATGATGTTTGAACAAATAACACAATAGATAAAGTTATTACTCTTACTAAACCAATTTAGTATAGAAAAAATAAACAAAAGTTAAATTAAAGGAGGAATTTTTATGGAGAACGCATCAAAAGCATTAATTATTGCAGGAGCTATATTATTGGCAATATTATTAATATCATTAGGAATATTAATATTTAACCAAGCCCAAGATACAGTAAATAATAGTGGAATGTCACAAGCAGAAATAACAGCACTTAATAATAAATTTTTAAAATACGAAGGTAAACAAAAAGGCTCAGTAGCAAAGTCAGCAATAAACGAAGTTATTTCACATAATTCAGATGATAATAACACTACTAAGATTAAGGTTGAAGTATCTCAAAAAGGAACAGGAAAAGCACTTGAAGAAACCGATAAACCATCAACAAGTTGTATTGATACAACTAAAGAATATACTATTAGTTTAACATACACTGAAGGAAGAGTATCTAAATTAACCATAAATTAATTTGTTACAAAGGAGGAAGACGATATGGAGAATGCATCAAAAGCATTAATTATAGCAGGAGCTATATTACTTGCAATATTATTAATATCATTAGGAATATTAATATTTAACCAAGCCCAAGATACGGTAAATAATAGTGGAATGTCACAAGCAGAAAAAACAGCATTTAATAACAAGTTTTTAAAATATGAAGGAACACAAAAGGGATCTGTTGCAAAATCACTAGCAAATGAAGTTTTAGCAAGTAATTCAGATAGTAATAATGAAAATCGATTAGTTTGGCTTAATGGGTCAAAAGAGCCTTCAACTAGTCAGTTTGATACTAAAAAACTTTACGAGGTAAGATTAGATTATAGGAATGGATTGATATACAACATTGCTTGTACTGAAAAATATTAAAATTTAATTTTTGGTAGATAATTTATTTAATTATAATAAAGTAATTGGACTATTTTATATACTTTAATGTTTATAAAAATTCTATTAATAATTGTTCTTTTAATTCTATAATTACAAAGGAGGGATAACGTATGGAAGACAATATAGCAGATGCAGTAAAAATGGCAGGTTCAGTTCTATTGTTTGTTATAGGTCTTTCCATAGCTATCTTATCCTTTTCACAAGCAAGGGGAGCAATAGACGCAGTTTTAAAATATTCAGATAGAGAATCATTGAGTATAGAGAATGATTCGAGATTTTATTATCTTGCAAATAAAAATGATACAAGTAGATATGTAGGAAAGGAAACAATAATTCCTGCTATATACAGAGCATATAAAGAAAACTATAAAATAATATTTGAATTTCCAGATAATTATTATCTATTTTCCAAAACCATAGGTACAGAAACTATAAACGTTACAAAAATCGATTTAGAAGAACAATCAATAGGAAGTGATGAAGACAGTAGATGGTTCTTAAAAGGAATAATATATAGAAAATTTGATAATGATGCAACAGAAGATAAAATAGAATATGCAGAAGATTATAAACAAAAATTTGGTATAAAAGTAGGAGAAGAAAGTGAATGTTTATATAATAAATTATCAAATTTAGAAAGCACATACAAAATAAAAGAATCTTTGGGTACTTACTATAAGCAAGATGTTGTAAGTACATCTGAAGCAGTAGCAGATGTAAATAAAATAGAAAAAAGAGTTATAACATATACATTTGAACAATAGTAAAAAATATAATTACCTATATTATAAGTATTATAAAATAAAGGAGGAAGAAAAATGAGTGATACTTTAATAACAGTAATAGCAATAGCATTAGCAGCAGTATTAATGTTTGTATTTCCACTAATGACAATGTCTGATAGAACAGATGATGTAGCACAATTAACAGTAGAAACTGCTACAACAGAATTTGTTGATAATATAAGATCAACAGGGAAGATTACAAAAACAGATTATGATTCATTTGTAGAAGCAATAACCTCAACAGGTAATACTTATAATGTAGAAATGCAAGTGGATGTTAAAGATTCTAATCTTGGAAAAAAAGTTTCTCAAGCTCAATCAGATAAAATAGGAGAAAATACATCTTATTCTATCTATACATCACAAATTGAAAATGCTTTAGATAGTCCTAGTCATACATATTATTGTAAAGAAGGAGATATTGTTTCAGCAAGTGTAAAAAATACAAACCAAACAATATCACAACAATTAAAGAATTTCTTTTATTCTGTAACAGGAAATGACTCTTATACAATTGCTGCTCAGCATGCTGGTGTAGTTACTGCAAATGGAAAATAATATATAAAATAAAATGGGTAGCTTGTAATATATAATATTGCAGGCTATTTTATATAACTAAAACGAAAGAAAGGTATAAATATGAAGATACAAGGTTTAGCAATTATAGCAATTATTATTATTTTACCAATGAGCATTATTTTAAATTCATATTCAACTAATCAAATCAAAACTTTAGATTTACAAATACAATATGATTCTAAACTAAAAAATGCAACATATGATGCTATAAAAGCATTTCAATTAAATATGTCAAACAGTAGTACATCTGATTTAGCTGACTCTAAAATGAGAGATATAAAAGCATCTATTAATACATTTTATAATTCATTATCTAATCATTTTAATATGTATGGATATGGTAAAGATGTTTTACAAAATTATGTACCAGCAATTGTTTATACATTATATGATGGATATTATATATATTCTTCTTACAATAATACTTTAGATAAAGATGATACATTTGATGAAAATGCGACTTATAAAGATGGAGAAAATATATATGGACTAAAACCATATATTTATTACAGCTGTAGATATAAACCAAATTTAAATAGTGACTTTACAATAATATACTCTTTAGACAGTTATATTACAATTCAAGGAACATTAAATGGAGAACCAATTAATAAATCTGGATATTTATTAAGCAATGTAACAAGAGAAGGAAGTCCTGGAAATTATACATATAAATACAATAATATTCCAATTACTGCAGAAAGCGATTTATCACAAAATGTTTATGTTGAAGGAGACTTATCAGGAAATATAGTTAATGGTAATAACCAACAAGTTGGGAGCATTAAATCATATCCATGTAGAAAAATAAATGGAGTAAAATATTATTCAGATGGAACTAATGTATTCTCTATTATTAATGATAAAAGATATAATCAAAGTGATGTAAATATTGAAAATATAACAACAAATACAAATGCAATTAAATATTATGAAGATGCATATGAATTTACGAATTTTGTAAAAAATAACTTAAATAATTTAAAAGTTACTGATGCTGTAGACAGTAATGGAAAAAAATATACTGACTTAGGAAATGATAATCCATATTATGATTACGGAAATATATTTGGAGAGCTAACTTCTGGTGATAAATCAATAGAAGATGAAAATTCAAATTTTAATGGACATAGGCTAGATGTAATAAAAAATTCTATAGAAAGCAATTTAATGGTAGCAATTGCCAACTATAATAAAGTATCTACATCAGAGGTTAATTTTCAAATGCCTAAATTAGAAGATACTGAATGGGAACAAATAACACAGAATGTATCAATGATTACATTCCTTCAAGGGTTAAATATTGGAGGAAAAATTTATAATGGACATTCTATAATTTCTAACAATGTTAATGAAGATTTTGTTTCAGAAGATTCTATATATATTTCAGATGGTTCAGAATATCACAGAATAACAGAAAATAATTTAAGTAATATTATAGATATAAATAATGCAAAAGGATATTTTAATGTAGATTTTGAAAGAAGAACAGGAACAGTATCTTACAGATCACAAAATGAAGATAAAACATATTCAAAAACAATATATTATTACCCAAAAGGTGAACTTGCATCATATAACTCTATAATAGATGCAAATAGTAATAGCTCTAGTGGTGGAAAAAGTATAAGTGAATATGTGAAAGAATTAGCAAATGGCGGAGTTACAACTAACGATGGAAAATTAGCACAATTATATTATACAGCATTAGGAAGAGAAAGATATGGAATGTATAGAGTAACAAATAAATTAGAAGAAGTTCAAGAAATTCTTATGAAAGAATAAAAATGTATATAAAAATAAAAAAAGTAAATACTAATAATACTAAATTTTAAGGAGAATATGCATGAAAAAACTTTTTAAAATTATATTATTAGTATTTTTTTTATCTATAATATATATGTATACTTTGGTAATTA
This sequence comes from uncultured Clostridia bacterium, assembly GCA_947629085.1. Classification (GTDB taxonomy): domain Bacteria; phylum Bacillota; class Clostridia; order TANB77; family CAG-508; genus CAG-269. Next base: position 11,500 of record CANRCM010000013.1, on the reverse strand, counting down.
ACAATATTCCAAATAAGCTTGTAGTATTTGAAGGAGAAAAGATATCTATAAAAACATTATTAGGGTTAAACATAAAAGATAAAAATGCAGAATCAATAGAAACTTCTTCAAATCAAGGAAATCAAATAAGCGAACAAGTTGGAACATCAAGTTTAGAAGTAAGTTTATTTGATAAAATATTTCTAAAAAATATGGAGGTAAGTGTGTTACCAAAGACTACAGTAATACCTGTAGGAAATATAGCAGGAGTTAAATTATATACTAATGGTGTTTTAGTAGTTGGCATGTCAGAAATAGAGGGAAAAGATAGTAAAAAATATAAACCATATGAAAATACTGGAATAAAAGAAGGAGATACAATAATAAAAATTGATGAAAAAGAAATTGACTCAACAAATGATTTAGTGAATACAGTTAATATGTCACAGGGAAAAGATATAAAAATAGAATATGTTCATCAACAAGAAACAAAAGAATGTAGCATTACACCAGTACAAACTAGTAATAATGAATACAAATTAGGATTATGGGTAAGAGATAGTGCAGCTGGTGTAGGAACAGTTACATTTTATGAACCTTCAAGTAAAACATTTGCAGCATTAGGTCATGGAATAACAGATATTGATACAAATGAATTGATAAATATTGCATCAGGAGAATTTGTTACTACAAGAATATTAAACATAACAAAAGGTGAAACTGGAGAACCAGGTAAAATACAAGGAACTATAGAAAATCAAACAAATATAGGAAAAATCAGCAAAAATAGTAAATTTGGAATTTATGGAATAGTAGATAATTTATCAAGTTTAAATATAGATACTACAAAAGAATTAGAAGTAGCGTCTAGAGATGAAATACAAATTGGGAAAGCTACGATTCTATGTAGTTTAGATAATCAAAAACCACAAGAATATGAAATAGAAATTCAAAAAATATATAAAGAAAATAACCATGATAACAAAAGTATGCAAATAAAAGTAACAGATAAAAAGTTATTAGAAAAAACGGGTGGAATTATTCAAGGAATGTCCGGATCACCTATTATACAAAATGGAAAATTTATTGGAGCAGTTACTCATGTTCTTATAAATAATCCTCAAGAAGGATATGCAGTCTTTGGAGATATTATGTTAAAACAATTAAAGAGTACAGAGTAACAAACTTAAAGAATGTATTAACATATTAAAAAAAGGAGTTATATCAAAAAAATTTTTATTTAATAATAATATTAATTTATATAAATATTATATGTATATTGGAATAGATAATTTAATGAAAAATTTTAAATTATCAAAAGAAAATATAAAAATGCACATAATATATATGTGCATTTTTATATTTATTTAATTAACATAGGGCCAATTTGAGTAACAGTTCCAGCACCAAGAGTTATTACTATATCATCTTGCTTAATATTATTTTTTACGAAATTAGTACATTCTTCAAAATCAGGAATATATTTAGCATCTTTACCTAAAAATTTAATTTTTTCTACTAAATCTTTAGAAGTAATTCCATAAGTATTTTTTTCTCTAGCAGCATAAATATCTAAAATAATAATATTATCGAAATTAATTAGTGCGTCGGCAAAATCATTTAATAAATTTTTTGTTCTACTATATGTATGAGGTTGAAAAATGACCCAAGATTCATTGTATTTTTTATTTTTTAATGCATTTAAAGTGGCCATTATTTCAGTAGGATGATGACCATAATCATCATATACTGAAGCTTTTTTATCTATTTTTCCTTTATATTCAAATCTTCTATGAGCTCCGGTAAACTTTGATAAAGCAATTTTTATATATGAAATATCAATTCCATATGTATAACATAAGCTGATTGTAGCTAATGCATTAGAAATATTGTGAATTCCAGGGACAGATAATTTAATATTACTTAATAATTTTTCTTTATGGAAAACATCAAAGCTAGCAAAACCATCTGTATCAAAAATAATATTTTTAGCTGAAAAATCTACATTTTTATTTGTTATTCCATAAGTAATAACTCTAGATTTAGTATAATTTGATAATTCTAAACAAGTAGAATCATCACCATTTAAAACTAATAATCCATCTGTTGGTAATAATTTAACATATTTTATAAAAGCATTTTTAATATTTTCAAAATTTTTAAAATAATCTAAATGATCATTATCAATATTTAAAATAATTTCAGACTTAGGACTAAATTTCAAAAAGCTTTCTACATATTCACAAGCTTCAATTATAAAATATTCACTATTTCCAACTTTATAGTTACCATCAATAGGGTTTAAAAAAGCACCAACTTGAATGCTAGGATCTTTTAGGGCTTCTAAAAAGCAAAGTGAAATCATAGATGTAGTAGTTGTTTTTCCATGTGTTCCAGAAATACAAATAGTATCTCTATATGAACGAGTTAATTCTCCTAAAAAGTCTGCTCTTTCCACTGTTGGAATATTTAATTCCTTTGCTCTTATCATTTCAGGATCATCATCTTTGATAGCCGCAGAATAAACAACAATATCAGAATTTTCAACATCAGGGATATTATGACCAATAGTAACTTTTATTCCTAGTTCAACTAATTTATTTGTTATCTCAGATTTAGTCCAATCAGAACCAGTAACTAAAAATCCCCAATTTTTAAGAATAGCGGCAATTCCACTCATACTAACTCCACCAATTCCAAGCATATGTATTTTTTTATACTTTTTTATATTATCTATATTTGGCATTAAAAACACTCCTTTTTTAAACAGTATAATTATATAATTATATATTTAAAAATTCAATACTTTATCAAAAAATATAGTTTACTATATGCAAAAAAAGTAAAAATGTTACTAAACAAAAAATAAATTTAAATTTTTGTAAAAAAAAGAAGGAAAAACTTTTTTTATGAAGAATAAAATAATTGTACATAAGATTAAATAAATATGTACAAAATATATTTAAAACTTAAGGAAGGCGGTGCACGCAAAATGCAAATAACAGACGTACGTTTAAGAAAGGTAAATTCAGAGAACAGAATGAAAGCTGTTGCTTCTGTAACATTCGATAATGAATTCGCAGTTCATGATATTAAAGTTATCGAAAGTCAAAATGGATTATTTATTGCTATGCCTAGCAGAAAGACTCCAAACGGAGAATTCAAAGATATAGCACATCCAATCAATGCTGAAACTAGAGAGAAAATTCAAAAAGCTATTTTAGAAGCTTATGAAGCTCCAGAAACAGAAGAATCAGCAGAATAATAAAAGTAAAGAAACACTTCTTTAAGAAGTGTTTTTTTGTGCTAAAAATTTATAAAACATATCTTTAAAATAATTTTTAGGCAAAATACAATAATTCATAAAAAAACTTGAAAAAAATGCAAAAACACTGTAAAATAGATAATAGTAAAAAAGATTAGGAGAGAAATATGTATTTAATTGTAGGATTAGGAAATCCAGAAGAAGAATATAATAATACAAGGCATAATATGGGATTTGATACAGTAAATAAATTAGCTAATGAATATAGTATAAAAATAAATAAAAATAAATTTAAAGCACTATATGGTACAGGAATAATAGAAGGTGAAAAAGTAGTAATCTTAAAGCCACAAACATATATGAATTTAAGTGGAGAAAGCATAAAAGAAGCAATAGATTTTTATAAGGTAGAAGAAGAAAATTTAATAGTAATTTATGATGATATAGATATTGAAACAGGAGTAATAAAGATAAGAAAAACCGGGGGGCCTGGTACACATAATGGTATGAAGTCAGTTATAAAAAATATTAATATAAAAAATTTTGCAAGAATAAGAATCGGAATTGGTAAGCCAGAGTATAAATCTGATTTAATTAAATATGTAATAGGAAAAATTCCAGAAGATGAAAGAAATATATTAGATAAATCTACTACTAAAGGGAAAGATGCAATTGTAGAAATAATAAGAAATGGTTTAGACAGTGCCATGAATAAATATAATTAGAAAAGGAAGATAAAAATGACAGAATTATTAATACAAGAAAATAAAGAAATTAAAAAAATAGCTTTGTTAGAAGATGGACAAATAGTAGAATATTATGAAGAAGATAATGAAACAAATAGAAGAGAGGGAAATATTTATATAGGTATAGTAAAAGATATTATAAAAGGAATGCAATCAGCTTTTGTAGATATTGGAACAGAAAAAAATAGTTTTATACATCTAAAAGATGTACTACCTAAAATTGATCAAACGAAGCAAAAAAATGATGAAAATATTGATATTGGAAAAGTATTAAAAACAAATCAAAAAATCTTAGTACAGGTAAAAAAAGATAGTAACCAAAAGAAAGGAGCAAGAGTATCCACACATATTAATTTACCTAGCAAATACATTATTCTTATGCCTAATACTGATATAATAACTATTTCCCAAAAAATAGAAGATGAAAAAGAACAAAAAAGATTAATAAAATTAGTTAAAGAAAATTTATCAGAAAATAATGGGGCAATAATTAGAACGTCAGCACAAGGAAAAGAAAAGGAGATTATCGACGATATAAAATATATTCAAGAAAAATGGAATAAAATTATTCAAACTAGTGTTAATCCAAATCAAAATGAACCTAAATTATTATATAAAAGCGAAGATATTATTGAAAAAATATTAATAGATCTAGTAGATAAAAAAATAGAAATAAAAAAGGGTAAAGATATCTTAAAAAAATATGAACTTGAAAAGCAAATAGAAAAAATAGAAAATAGAAAAATTTGGCTTAAATGTGGAGGTTTTATAACAATTGATAAAACAGAAGCATTAACAGCAATAGATGTAAATACAGGCAAATATACAGGAAATAAAAATTTAGAACAAACTATATTTAAAGTAAATAAAGAAGCAACAATAGAAATCGCAAAACAACTAAGACTAAGAGACATTGGTGGAATAATAATTATTGATTACATTGATATGAATAATCAAGAAGATAAAGATAAGATAGAACAACTATTAAAGCAAGAATTAAAAAAAGATAGAACAAAAACTCAGGTTGAAGGTTTTACAAAACTTGATTTAATAGAAATGACAAGAAAACATATTTGTAGTCACAAAGAGTAAAATAAAAGGGGAATATAATGAACGTAGGATTTATATCATTAGGTTGTAGCAAAAATTTAATAGATACAGAAACTATAATTGGAAAATTTCATAAAAATAAATTTAACATTGTAAATGATGAAAAACAAGCAGATATAATAGTGATTAATACATGTGGATTTATAGATGCTGCTAAAGAAGAAGCAATTAATACTATTTTAGAAATGGCAGAATATAAAAAACAGAAATGTAAATATTTAGTAGTTATAGGATGTTTAGTACAAAGATATTATGAAGAATTGAAAAAAGCTCTTCCAGAGGTGGATTTATTTATAAAATTAGATGAATACGATAAATTTTGGAATAAAATCGAAGATTTAGTTGAAAAAAATACAAAATATGAAATTAAGATAAAAAGAGAAGATAAAATAACAAAAATTCCACAAATGCCGATGTTTAGTGAACAAGAATTTTTAGATAGAATTATTACAACAGGAAAAAATTATGCATATCTAAAGATTGGAGAAGGATGTAGTAATAGATGTACGTATTGTGCAATCCCTTATATAAGAGGACCTTTTGTTAGTAGAAAAGAAGAAGAAATATTAAAAGAAGCAGAAGAATTAGCTAAAAAAGGAATAAAAGAAATAATAGTAATTGCACAAGATACAACAAAATACGGTATAGATTTATATGGAGAAAGTAAATTAGCAGAATTATTAGAAAAATTATCTAATATAGAAGGTATAAAGTGGATAAGATTTTTATATTCTTATCCAGAAGGAATAACAGACCAATTGATAGACGTTGTAGTAAAAAATAAAAAAATTGCAAAATACTTTGACATACCTATTCAGCATATTTCAGACCAGATATTAAAAAAGATGAATAGAAAAACAAATAAAGAACAAATAGAAAATTTATTAAAGAAAATTCAAAATAAAATACCAGATGTAACATTAAGGACAAGTTTGATTGTTGGATTTCCGGGAGAAACTAAGGAACAATTTGAAGAATTAAAAAAATTTGTAGAAACAGCAAAATTTGATAAATTAGGTGTATTCCAATATTCTAAAGAAGATGGAACACCAGCTGCTAAATTACCAAATCAAATTCATGGAAATACCAAAAAGTCTAGATATAATCAAATTATGAAAATACAGCAAGAAGTATCAAGAAAGAAATTAAAAACAAAGTTAGACAAACAATATGAAATTTTGATAGAAGATATTTCATTTGATGGAAAGTACTATATAGGAAGAACAATGCAAGATGCTCCAGAGATTGATGGATTAGTTTATATAGCTAATAATTCAGAACATAAAAAAGAAAATAAAATAAATAAATTTAAAAAATGTAAGATAACTAAAATAAGTGATTATGATTTAATAGCAGAATTTATATAAGAGGAGATGATTTTTTATGAAAATTAATTTAGAGGATGGAAGATATATAAAAGTAGATATTGAAAAAGATGAAAAAGGTACATATAAATATTATTCAGAAGGAGTTTTGTTAGGAGTTTTTGATCCAGAAAAAATGAAAGACAATAAATTTCTAGAAATTGATTTAGAAAAGAATAATACTATTAGTAATGAATTAAGTGCAGAAATTAAAGATGATATAAAACAAATAATATCTCAAGTAAAAGATAAAATAGAACAAGTAGACATTGAAGTTATTGAAGAAGAAGCTGAAGAGAATAAAGCGCTTGAAAAATATATAAAAGCAATAGGAAAAGACAATAATAAGAAGTCAAAAAAAGTAGCATCAATAGATATAGATGACAAAAAAGATAAAAAAGAAAAAACAGATAATAATATAAAGTTAAAAAACGATGAACAAGAAAAAATATTTACTACTAGTGATGTTAGCATTAAACAAGAAATTGATTTAGGAGAAAGAGCAAATGATGTGCAAGATTTTAAAAATTGGATTGGATCAAATAATTTGCCAGAAGGATCTCAAAAAGTTGCAGTAATAGAAACATCTGAATTAAGACAAATGAAAGACGAAAACGGTAATGCTATTGATAATTCTTCAACTCGATATGGTTTAGTTTTAATAAGGAAAGGAGAAAATGGACAAAAAGTAGTAGAACCATTAAAAAAATATGTTCCTCAATTAGAACAAAATCATAGTTCTGGGAATAGTCCTATTAAAGAAAAATATCAGATAGAATCAGATGGAACAGTTGAAAAAGATGCTGTTACATCAGAATATAGAATTGCAAATAAAATTATTCAAATAGACAAAGACCAAGGCGATAATATGGAAGTTAATATTGGAAAATATAGTTACAATAGTAATAATACAGTAACTACGCAAATGAGAGGAAATCAAACTACATTTGTAACAGACATAGAAAATAGAAAGGCATCTCAGGGATATTATAAAGGAACACAAAATCCACAAGAAAGTTATGAAGAAGCAGAACACAAATCTGATGAACATGAAGACCATATGAAAGCAGAAGATGTAGATGGAAATAACGAAACAAAATCTGATGAACATATTAGTGCAATGGCAAGAGAAATTCTAGATAATAATTCTGAAATCCCAAAAGTATATAATCAAGCAGATGTTGAAAAGCATATTAGAGAAATGATGAATAATAATAAAGAATTTAGTGAACAAGAGGTTATGGAAAAAGTAACAGAAGAAATGGAAGAATCTGCTGAGTTAGAACACGAAATGGAAGGTCAAGAAAATAATTAATAATTATTGCAAAAAAATATATTAGTGATATAATAAAAAGGTACAAAAGTTAAACTAAAGAGGTGAAAGAATGACAATACTTATAATAATATATTTATTGATATTTATAATATTCGCATTGATAGCATATGCAATATTACAAATAAAATTATTTGGCATGAAAGTAAAAGACTTTTGGACTTTTATCGAGGCAAACCAAATGTTAGATAAATTATATAAATTTGCTAATCAATATGAAAACATGTCATCACAAGAACAAATTATATACTTATCAGAAGCTGAAAAAATATTTAACGCTTTTGATAAAGTACCTAATGAATTATGGGAAGAAGAATATGATAAGTATAAAAAGGTATTATCGAAATATCAAGATATACGTATGTTAAGATGGGATACAAAAAATAGAAAAGAAAGTGAAACATAATATTTCACTTTCTATATTTTTATAATTAATAAGCATAAAAATAAATATGCAAAACGAAAATATTTTTTTCTTAATAATCGTGATTTATATATTTCAAAAGATTCAGATAAAGCACAATATTTATCAACAAAAGTTAGAATAAATGCTTCTGGTGATTTTGGAAGGGCTAAAGTAACAGGCCACATATGTTTTATTATTATATCTTTTTCTTTATTATTTAAATTAAATATTTTACAAGCATTCTTACAAGCTGTTTTACCATGAGTAAATGCATGTAATCCTTTTATATCAAATTGTTTTTTTCTCCAATCATATAAAAATAAATCATGTAACATTGCAGCTCTTGTAGCAGATTTATAATCTAAATTATATTTTTTACAAATTAGATAGCAATAATAAGAAGCCATATAGCAATGTTCAAAACATGTTGTTTCATAATGCTGCTTAAAATTTTTCATCTGTTGTACGGTTTCATTTGCAATTAATGGTTTAATAATTTCTTGAAATTCTATATCTTTATTTGATAGTTCTTTGTAATCTTTCATAATAACCTCTTAAAATCTTATGTACTTCACTTTTAAGTATATCATAATTTAAATTATATTGCAATTAAATTTTCTAAAATTTGTACAGCGTTAGTAGCGGCACCTTTTCGCAAATTATCAGCAACTACCCACAAATTTAGTCCATATTTCACACTAAAATCTCTTCTGATTCTACCAACAAAAACATCATCATAACCATTTGCTTTAGATGATAGAGGATATTGATTTTTTTCTAAATTATCATTAATAATTATACCAGGAGAATTTTGAAGAAGCATTTTTACATCATATAAATCAAAATCATTTTCAAATTCAACATTTATAGACTCTCCGTGACAATTAATAATAGGAACTCTAACAGCAGTTGCAGTAATTGGTAAATCAGGATTATTTAATATCTTACGAGTTTCATTAATCATTTTGTGTTCTTCTTTTGTATAACCATCTTCCATAAATATATCAATATGAGGTAGACAATTATTATATATTGAATAAGGAAATTTTTTTAAAGAATTTCCATAATGTTTGTTTTCTAAATCTTCAACACCAAAACGACCTGCTCCAGAAACTGCTTGATATGTAGAATAAACAATTCTTTTGATTTTATACTTATCATCTAAAGGTTTTAATGCTACAACTGCTTGAATAGTAGAACAATTTGGATTTGCAATAATTCCGTTATTATTAAATATTTCACCAGGGTTTACTTCTGGAACAACAAGAGGAACTTTAGGATGCATTCTAAATTCACTACTATTATCAATTACTGTACAACCATTTGAAACTGCAATAGGAGCATATTTTTTAGAAACTTCTCCTCCTGCACAAAAGATTGCATAATCAAATTTATGATTAAAAGAATCTTCTTTTAATTCACAAAAAATATAATCTTCTCCTAAAAAATTAATTTTGCTTCCTGCAGAATTTTTCGAAGAAAATAAAGTATATGTAACATTACTTAAATTCTTTTCTTCTAAAACTTTTAGAACAGTTCTTCCAACTAATCCACTACTTCCAACAATAGCTATTTTATATTTCCTACGCATAAAAATACCTCCAATATTTTATTTATATAAAGATATGCAAGAAATATAAAAAAGTTAATATAAACTATAATAATAAATTAAGGAAGATACTATATTTTTATTAATACCCAAATTTTATAAATTTATTATTCTATTATTTTTAAATATTATTTAGAAATTTGAATTTATTAAAAACAAGTAAATATAGTTAATAGAGATATATATAAACATAATATTAAAAATAAAAACAAAGTAAAAAAATAAAAATTTTCTGGAAAATGTTGCATAAATTTGTCATTCATAGTATAATAAAAAAGATGGAATAATAATATATAAAAGAATATTATTGAAAAAGAGAGGTAAAAAAATGGATTATTTATACATACTAAGAGAAGCCTTAGTTTGGACAATAACAATATTTTGGTTATATCAAATATTAATAAGTTTATGTTCTTTAGTAAAAATAAAAGATAAACCATTGAAAGTAAATAAAAATCATAGATTTATGGCAATTGTACCAGCACATAATGAAGAAGCAGTAATTGGAAACTTAATAGAAAGTTTAAAAAATCAAAATTATGATAAAGATTTATATGATATATATGTTATAGCAGATAACTGTACAGATAATACAGCAAAAGTAGCCAAAGAAGCTGGTGCTATAGTATATAAAAGATTTGATGAAACAAAGAAAACAAAAGGATATGCATTAGACTGGTTTTTAAAACAAAAAATTGAAGAAGATGCTCCTTATGATGCATTCTTTATCTTTGATGCAGATAATATTGTACATCCTGATTTTATAAAAAATATGAATAAAAAATTATGTCAAGGAGAGACTGTAGTTCAAGGATATAGAGATATCAAGAATCCAACAGATAGCTGGGTAACAGCAGGATATGCATTATTTTATTGGTCAATGCATAGATTTTATCATTTAGCAAGATATAATTTAGGATTATCACCACTATTAAACGGAACGGGATTTATGGTAAAATTTGATGTCGTAAAACCACAAGGATGGGACACAGTAACATTAACAGAAGATATTGAATTTTCTTTAAAAAGAATTATAAAAGGTAAAAAATTGGGTTGGGCAACAGATGCTATTTGTTATGACGAACAACCAGTAGGATTTAAACAAAGTTGGTCACAAAGAAGTAGATGGACTGTAGGACATATGCAATGTATAAAAGAATATACTAAACAATTAGCTGTTGCGGCTAAAGAAAATAAAACAATGATGAATTTTGATGGATTACTATATATAGTAGGAAGTATACCAATGTTTATTATGACATTAGTGCTATTAGGAACAAACTTCTTAATGTATGCGGGAGATGGAATGACTAAATTAGAATTGTTTGAAAATATTATAAGATATTTAGTACCAACATTTTTATTACCAATAGGAACATCAGCAATAGCAATGTATTTAGATAAAAGACCAATAAAGCCAATGCTTAAAGGATTAGCATGTTATCCATTATTTATGGGATCTTGGTTATTAATAAACTTTAAATGTTTATTTAAAAGAGAAACAACATGGGAAAAAATAAACCATTTAAGAAGTATAAAGATTTCAGAAGTAGACTCTGAAATAGAATAAAAAATAAAACAAAAGTAAAAAGAAGGTATGAGAATGCAAAAAACAGTACAAGCTACAACTCTTGCTACTCTAGAGAGAGAGAGAGAGAGAGAGAGAGAGAGAGAGAGAGAGAGATATA
>CANRCM010000012.1 GCA_947629085.1 uncultured Clostridia bacterium | reverse complement strand
GTAAGAACTTTATAAATATCATCATGAGTAGTAACTATATTTTCGATAGCACTACTATCTTTAGCTTCATTTATAGTCACAGCATTTATTAAAATATGCATATTGGGAATAGTATTTGCATATCCCTTTAATTCTGCTAAAGCTCTTGAAGAAATTGTTAATTGCTCTAAAATTTTTTTTGTTTTTAAATCAACATTTTTATATGGTAACGTTTCTAATTTCATTTTTTAATCCTCCATTATATATAAAATATCATAAATTTTATACATTTTCAACAAATATGTATAAAAAATCAAAAAAATTATACATATTTTAAAAACCTGTATAATTTCTACTAATTTACAAAAATAAAGAATATTGGCTTGTATTATCAAAGTTTTGTGCAAATAGGAGAAGGAATAAAACCATATATTCTCAAATTACAGCTATTTCTTGCAATAAGTTTTTTCTTAATATTAGATATGATTTTATTTTTATATCTTAAATTCTAATTTTTTTATATTTTACAAGAATTATTTATAAAATGTGAAAATGTATATAACATTAAAATAGATACACATTAATTATTAAAATCTGTGTATCTATTTTATCTATAATAATACTATTTCTGTTCCGCTCCTCATAGTAGATTCTTTTACACTTAAATTAATGTCGTATGGTTGAGCTGTAATTTTATCATATAGCATTGGTACTTTTTTTGGTTTATAGCAATTATCGTTTAATTCATTTACTACTTTTATTAAAAGATCTATTACATTGTAGATTCTTTTATGAGAAGGAATCCACACATCATATATTTTTTCTAACATAGGAACATATACTTTAACTAATATTTTATCCATTTTCCTCCCCTTTTTCTTTCATTCCTAAAAGTTTTACTAAATTTGGATTTCCTTGTTTAATTGCATATCCAAAGCTTTCACCACAATTATTTATTAAATCAGCGTCTGAGTTTATTGTTATTAAAAATTGATCATTAATACCATTTCCAACCCATATTCCTGTATCTCCTGAAATATATTCTTTATACCATTCATCATATTCATGATTCTTTAAACGAATGGCATTATCGACAATAATAAAATTATAATTTTCTAGTTCATCGGCTTTTTTTAGCATTTCGTAAAACTCTTCTTCTCCATTTTCTAAATCATTCAAAAATTTGTCAATTCCAATAATTATACCTACCACTTGTTTGTTTCGATTTGAATTATTATCAATTCCTAATATGAAATTTTTATAATTTAATCCCATATTAACCTTTTTGCTTTGTAATATTCTTTCTGCATCAAAAATAGCTACATTTATATTTTCTATTTGTTTTATTACTTCTATAATAATAGAAGTAAATTCTACGCTATCTTCTATATTTTTTGAAGTAATAATATTTAACAAATTCCTTTTAAAGTCATAGTTGAAAACATTAAGATTTTTCTTACTAATTCCAATTGGCAATGAAGATATTATTTTTATTAAATCTTTAAATGTTTCAATATTGATTTTCTTTGGTAATGTTGGTATTGGCTTTGCTTTTAACGTATATTTTTTATCTAATTTTTGTATTACTTCTTTTATATGTGAATTCCATTTTTCTGGTTCACATATTTTAGCTGTTTGAAATTCGTATATGTCTTCTAATTTTACTAATCCTCTACCGAACATATTAGATGGTCTTTTTTTACCTAATCCATCAAATATATTTAAATATTCATCTTCATTATTTAGTTGTAGTGCTATTTTTTGTTTAAAGTTTTGCGTTAAACGATATCTGACATCATTTGTTGTATTTGCTGTTATAATAAATACAACACCATATTTTACTCCTTCTCTTGTTAATGTAAAGAATAAATCATCATATTCATCTCCGTAATTTTCAGAAAAAGCTTCATAGTTATTTAGTATAATTGCTATCATTGGCATTTTTTGTTCATTTGTATTTATGTATAAATTATAGTCTCCACCATAATCTGATAATATTTCTGTTCTCTCTTTAATTTCCTTTTGTATCATTTCAAAAAATCTATTTATTTTCTCTTTATCATTCATAAATATAATATCACCAACGTGTGGACTCTTCTTAAATATTTTTAAAGCTTCACTACCAAAATCAAATATATATAATTGCGCTTCTTCTGTATCATAGTTATTTATTATATCATATACTATTGTGCTAATCAGCGTTTCTTTTCCGCTGTCAGCATTTCCGTAAATAATAGTATTTCCATCTTTTGATAAATTTAGATTAACCATACCTTGACGTTGATTAAATGGATCATCATATTCACCAATAACAGGACTAATAACATTTTTTGTATTTTTAGCATTGTATTTTTTCCTTATTTCATTAACATATATTGTTTCTGGAATGTTTTCCATCCATAATTGTTTTGTTTTTATATTTTCTTGTTTTGCCAATTCGTAAATATATTTAACAATATTAGTTAATTGCTCTCCATTACTATTTACTTTTTTCTGTTTTTCACTTGTTGCTTCTTTTATTATACTTCCTATATTAGATATAATTCCAATTGAATTATCTATTTTTTTATTAGTTATATCTGATGGATAATATGGTGCACCAGACCATCCTGATAGTCCCAATGTAAAATATTCATTGTTTCCAACTTGCATATAAAATTGACCTGCACGTTTTAAATTTGCGGCATCTGGTCGATTTATAACATCATTACTATCCTCTGTTGCTTGTACCTTTAAACATATTCCAAATTTACTGTTACTACGAATTTGTTCATTTACAATACCTGCTGGCTTTTGAGTTGCCAAGATTAAGTGAACACCTAAACTACGCCCTATTCTTGCAACACTAATTAATTCATCCATAAACTCTTCTTGCTGTTGTTTTAACTCTGCAAATTCATCACAAATTATTAATAAATGCGGAATTGGTTCATCTACTATTCCTTCATGATATAGCTTTTGATATTTATAGATATCTATTGTTCCTTCATCTATTTTGTTTCTGGCTTCATTAAACATTATTTGTCTTCTTCTTAATTCACTCTGAATAGATGCCAGAGATCTTTGAAGTCCTATTTTATCAATATTGGTAATGGTTCCTACTAAATGTGGTAATTTTACTTCTCTTTTTTGAAAAGCTCCTGCTAATCCACCACCTTTATAATCTATCAATATGAATGCTACATCATCTGGATGATAATTGATTGCTAATGATAAAATATAAGTAATAATGAATTCACTCTTTCCTGAACCTGTTGAACCTGCAATCAATCCATGTGGTCCATGAAATTTTTCATGAATATCTAACATTATTAGCATGCCTGATGTATCTATTCCTATTGGTGCTTGTAGTGATCTTGTAGAATCATTCTGTTTCCATCTTTGTAATATATTTAATTGTTCAATTTTTCCTACATCGTACATTTCTAAAAAGCTATAACTATTTGGTAATGTCATGCTTCTAGAAGATGTATATTTAATTGGAATATCTGCTATTTCTTTACATATTTTTTCAAAGAAAAATGTATAAGAATTATCAAATTTAAATTCCTTTTGATTTGTAGAAGATATTTCACTTTCAAACATAATTCCATGATTATTACTATCTAGACTAATAAATGTTTTACATTCATTAGGAAGTTTCATTAAATTATCTGTAATACAAAAAATACTAAATCCAACATTTATCTTTATTTTTAAAATTTCTGTAATAATTTTTAATTTTTCTACTTTCTTATAATCATCTGTAATAATTAAATAATATGGTATAAATGATCTATAATCTATATCTTCAGCAACATTTAGCCTATTTACAAGTTCTTCTTCTAAATATTTTGAAATTTCTTGCATATCATTGTAATTGTCAGCAAAAAAGCGAATTTGTTTTGTATTATCCCAAATATGTGGTAACATTTTCATGTGTTCCCATTTCTTGTCTTTATCTTCTTTTACTAAAAATACTATTTTTAAATCTTCATAGCTATGAAATGTAATTAATTGCATAATTAAACTTTGTATGAATTTTTCCTCTAATTTTTCATTATCTTGTACAATTAAAGCTGAAATATTCTTTTTAGCTAAAGAAACAGTTATTGGAGCATTTTTTAGTGTTTTAGATTTATTTCCTATAGTATTTAAAATTTCTACTAAATTATCATCTTCCATTGTAAATTGCTCTTCGGGATATTCTATATCAATTTCTAATGGTACATCTCCTATTCCAAGTCTAAGAGTTAAAAAGTCATGATCTTCTATATTTCTTTCCCATAGTCTAGAATTTCTTGTTTGAATTATACTATTACACTGTTCTGCAGATAGATAATTATCAAATAGAATTTTTCTTTGCTTGTCCATAATACTATCTATTAATTCAGCTTTTGAATTTATATATTTTCTATATCTTTCTTGCCTTTTTTCTTCATATTTTATTTTTTGTTTTTTTTCATATTTCATCTGAATTATTGGAATTAAAATCATACCTATTAACATTATTACTGCTGTTAGTAGCGAAATTGCTGTTTCTTGAAAACTTGCTGTTCCACTTACTAAACCACTTATTGTAGAAAAGCTTGAAATTAGCATCACTGCTCCCATTGATAAAGTAGATCCCATTGTAAGAATCATTGGTATTCCATCTTTACTTTGAACTTGTGGTGGAGGATCTATTTTTACTTTTTCACGTTCAATAATATTTGTTATTCTAGGTGCTTTAGCGAAATAATCTTTTTCCGAATATATTTCTAAATCAGTTTCATCTTCTTCTTTTAAATTAGTAAAATCATATTCTTGTAAATTAATAGTAAATATTTTATCGCTAAATTTAATCTTGTTTAGCGGATTGTTTATAAATATGCTTTTCCCCATTATTATAATTTTTAATCCCATAATAAAGACAACATCACCATTAAATAAGAGTCTAATCTTATTCCCTGCTGGTTTATTATTAATAAAACATCCATAATCTGAATCAAAGTTTTCCAATAACAACATACCATTACTATAAAAAATTCTAGTATGTTTATCTTTTATACATGGACATTTATATGAAATATGATTTTTTTTATCTTGTCCAATAAAAATTTCAGAAGATGTATTAAAATCTAAATGAGTGAATCGTTCACATGTAGGTGAGCAATATAGAACCCATATTTCTTTTGAATTGTTAAAAATAATGTAATGTATACTATATTCATTTAATATTACTTCTTTGAATGTTGTCCCTCGAACCTTTTCTGACAATTTTTTATTTTTAATTTTACCAATTTCTTTTAGATCTATTATCTTGAAGTTGTTATTGCTTACAATTTTCCAATTTCCATTCTCACTTTCAATGTTAATTAATTTCTTATCATTGTTATCTTGAATAGAATAATTACCTATTATGAATTCTGGCAAAGTTGTTTTATATATCACATTCTTACCGATTAATGTCGCAATCAATGAAATTCACCGCCTATTTAATAATTCTTACTTTATTATTTTTCATCATTTTTGTCCTGATTTTTCATTCCTAATAATTCATTTAATTTTGCCTTGAAATTTTCTTCTTCTTCATCAATTAAACCATAGTGATATACTTTCTCAATTTGGTCATGATCAAATAAGCATGTTTTATCAGAAGATAAAAATCCTTCTGGATATAAACAACCACTATAGTCCCACATTTTATTTTTTTCATTATTTTGTCCTTCTATAGCACAAAATCCTGATATCATTAATCTTTTTGTGCCTCCTTTTAACATTACTACAGTTCCTATTGGTAAAAATTTTTCTTCTATTTTATCCATTATCTTTCCTCCTATCTATATTTCATTATTTTTCAATTATCTTTCATAATCAGATTTATCAGATTTATCAGATTTATTTGAAAAATCATTTCTATCACTTATAACTCTTTTTCTAAATCTTAACATATCTACGACATAATAATATGCTTCCTCAGCAGTATTAAAAAATCTTTCGTTACCGATATACGCCTTTTTCTCCCATTTCAACAACAGAAAATCCATTTTCTAATGCATTGACAACTATCCTATTTTCTACAGAACCTTTCCTTTTATTAAAACCGGACTGTAGTTCCAAAATTCTCTAAATGTTCTTTTTTAATGATTTCTAACATTTCATCTTTTGAAATTAGTTTTTTCTTCAAATTTTCTTTTTCTTGGGCCCTTTTTAATAATTCTTCAAGTTTTTTATCCATCTAAATTCTCGTATATAAATATTTTAATTTATTTTATTAAAGATATTGTTTACAATAATTATTGTATTATATTTTAAAAAATTATTCAATTAAATCAATAAGTCCAATATCAATTAGAGTTTTAATACTAATTGGACTAAAATACTGTATAGCTCCCCCTTTACTATTAATAGTAGGAGCAGCAATTGATTCTTCTATTCTTGCATTAATTGTAGGAAAAACATCTGCAATTTCTTCTGGAGTACTTTCTGTAAGTATTGTTTTTAATGCATATTTAGTTAATCCACTTCGCCTAGTAATTTTAGCAATATCTTCATCTCTCAATGCACGGTTTAAAGCCATATCTTCTAATATTTTTTTCTTAACATTTGGATCTGAAATTCTATATTTCTCGTTTATATTTTTAATTGTTACATTAGATGTGTCCAGTAAATGATGTTCATTAGGGTTTTTATATGGCATACCTCTGCTTTCATAACTATCAGTTTGCTTTCCTAAATAATATCCATCTAATCCACCATATCTATCACAATCATTAGCCAAAGCATCTACAAATTTTTCACTACCCATAACTTTACCACGATTTGGAGCATATATATCCCACAAAACATCTCCATTAGCATCAATAGGCGTGAAGTCGAACACTTTTGGATCATTTATAGCTATTTTTGCATCAGGATCTAATTTCTTAAATTCATCTATTTGATTAATTATCTTTTCTAATTCTATATCTCCAGCAGTATAACTATCCATTAAAGCTTGTTTTATTTTCCTTGAGGTTACATCATCCAAATCATCAAAAAATTTACTGTTGTTTAATATATTCATTCCTTTTCTTATCTTGTTTACATCAAATGCTTCTCCTCCTAATGATCCTACTAAACCAATTCCGACACTAGTTAATACAGATGACCAACCTCCTTGTTGTTCCCAAGCTTGTTCCCATGTCTTTCCAGAAGCAACTGAATCTACAATTGTCCTAAATGGTGTGTCTAAGCCATTAAATGCTGTATCAGCTCCTACTCTTACAGCTGATGTAGCTATTTTATGTCCTTTTATAGCCCAACTAGCTAATTTACCTCCAATATACCATTGTACTCCTTCCCAAACTCCATTGGCTACACCATATAGTAATCCTTTCCATCCATTTTCAAATGTTTTCCAGTCATCTGGCATTTTTCTAATTTGTTTTATTTGTTCAAATTGTTCTTTAGTTATTTTTCCGTTTTTATAATCTCTTTTGATTTCTTCCCATTCTTCATCTGTCATATTTTTAATTGATACATAAGTATTATATTCTTTTTCTGTTATTTTACCTTTTTTATATAATCTTTCAATTCCTTCCCATGAGGAATCTCTTGATTTTCCCCATGATTCTTGTGTATATTTTCCTGTTCCTGCAGCAGTAGCAATAGTTGCTGATGTTGCTGCAAACGACATTGTAGTAGCTCCTCCACTTATTGCCGTACCAACTCCTAATGTACACAATGTCAATATAATTATACCTGCTACATAACCTATTCCTGATGCTATATTGGTTACAATTCCATCTGATTTACAAATATCTACCGCATATTTATCTAGCCATTGCCCTACTGGATTATTTTTATAAAAATCTTCAAATGCATTTCCAACATGATCTTCTGCAACAAATCCCATTGTCCATTGCCACATTGCTCCTGTAGCAGATTGCCATTCATCTGATGTTCCATTTGCTAAACTTACTAAATAACTTATTCCATCATAAATTCCAGTTCCAATACTACCTATTGCTGTGCCAAGTATAACAACAACATCTACTAAAGATTCTACAAATTGGCACAATCCTTTTACAAGTCCTATGACCACATTACTCACAGAAGCAATAAGACTTTGTATTCCATCCCATATATTTGGCCATACCTCTGTGCAAAAAGAATTCCATGCTGAGCTTATATGTGCACCTACAGAATTAAATGCATCTCCTACACTTTGTGCTATTCCACATATTTTTTCCCATCCTTTTTGTGCAAATAATGTTATTCCATCTTTTATTTTATTGATACCATTTGAAATTTCATTAACAATTCCTGTTACAAAATTACATACCTTAGCTTTGCAATCCGCAAAAAAATCTACTCCTGGTTTTAATATGTTACTATATAATGAATCCCATACTGAACCTATTACAGCTCCCACACTATTAATTCCAGTTGCCACAGTTTCGGCTAAATTAAATCCTGATTGTGCAAAATTCTTTATCGAATCTTGTTTTATTGCCATACTTTGTGCAGCGACTCCAACTATTGAACCACCCGTCTTTCCCATATTATTCGAAAGATTAATTTTATCTAATTTGCTTAATAATGAATTTACTGCACTATTATTCTTTTTATCGGCGTTTTTAAATTTAGTTTCAATATCTCCTAACCAGTTGCCTATTTTATTAACATCTTTTTTTATATTTCTTATATTTTGAGGTAAAACACTTTGTACTCTACTTCGATTTTTAAATTTATAATAGTCTGGTGAGTAACTAATTGCGGAAAGACTATTTGCTGCCTCTTCTAATTTTGTTTTAGCATTATTAAGTGGCGGTATAACTTTATTTTTAATGCCATTTATATCAATTTTTAATTCTGCCATCTTTTTCTCCTTTTATTATTTATTATGTTATCAACTTTTTAGCTCATTATTTTTTGCATTTATATCCTGATTTAATGAATTAATTTTTTGGTCAAGCTCTTCTACTCTAGTTTTTAATTCTTGTTTTATACTAATAATTTCTTGTATTCCATCTTTTAAATTTTTTTCTTTTTCGTTAACCGCTTGGCCAGTATAAACTTTTTTCAATTCTGTTTTTGCTGTATTAATATATTTTTTAGCATCTTCTAATTTTGTTATTGCTACATTTATTTTTTCTTTAAAATTTTCCATCGCACTTTTATCTTGCTGTAAATCCAGTATTTGTGAATTTATTAGTGATTTATCTGCTATTTTACTCACTCCTTTCTTTACCTTTTTTATTTTTACTTATATGTGCTTTCCTTGGTAACCGATGG
Source organism: uncultured Clostridia bacterium (assembly GCA_947629085.1). GTDB lineage: Bacteria > Bacillota > Clostridia > TANB77 > CAG-508 > CAG-269. The sequence goes on along the minus strand of CANRCM010000012.1, from coordinate 20,502 downwards.
TACAGTTATCAGGGAAAGCACATATACAATGTGCTTTCCTATTATGATACTGTATTTGCTTTTTCTGCTTCTTGAATTTCGTCTTTAGTTTTGTTCATTAGTTTTGTAAACTGTTTTTCTATATCATCGAATGATTGAGTTATGTTTCTTTTTAGATTTCTAAATTTGGTTCTAAAAGCATCAGAGGCTTCACTTGACCATTTAATTTTTCCATATTCTGTATCAATTTTAGTCATTTGCTCTTTTGCATTCTTGAAATTATTTGATACACTTTTTTGTGTATTTTCAACACTAGTAGTTATAAATTTCATTCCAACATCATCTTTAATTGTTAAGCTTGCTATTTTTTTAGGTTGTTCTTTAGAAGCTGTTGTTGCTTTTTGGCCTCTATCAGCTTGTGAGTAATTATTCGCTACCATTTCTAATGTATATGGAATGTCAGTTACAACTAATGTTAACATGTCATTTAATTGTTTTACCATTTTATTAAATTGTTTAACTAATTCATTATATCTTTTTCCATACCAAGAACTATGCATATTATCAATACTTGTATATGCATTTTTAATTTCAGTATTAAGTTGTTGACCTAATGTTCTCATTTGTTTTGCTTGATTTGGCATTGCTAGATAATCAACATTTTGAATTTTAGCCATAATTTTCCCTCCTTTCGCATATAATTTTAAAAAGGATTCATTTATGTTTCCTTTATTTTCTACAAATACAATTTAGCATAACAAATTTTATTTGTCAACTCTATGGAGTTAAGTTTTATGATTTTATTTTGATATAATGATATAACAATATTTTATGGAGATTATTATGTTTTTAAAAGATGCAATTGAGATGAGAATAAATAATTTATGTAAAGAAAATAATATAACAATAAATAAACTGTGCACTATTTGTGGGATAACCCAATCTACTCTAGCTAATTTAAAAGTAAGAGCTAGAACTAATATATCTACTTTAACCATATTACGAATTTGTAGAGGGCTCAACATTACTTTAGAAGATTTTTTTAATGATCCTTTATTTCAAAATAATGATTTTGACGATGATTGAAAAAAGAAGAATACTTTTATATTAATAAAGTGTATTCTTCTTTTTTATATTCGTATTAAATTTTATTTCATTCTCGCATAAATCAAAAGTAGACCAACATAGAATAATAACTATTATAATTACTAATAATGGTCTAATAAATTTCTCTAAAAGTTTTTACAATCATACATTATTTATTATAAAATAGCAAATAAGAAGCCAACTACATATTAGTTGGCCCTTTTAGATTTTTTTGAGAGTTTTTCCATCTGCTTGCCTTTTTCAATAATCCAGCCTCGTCTTTTAAGACTTCTGATGTACCTTTTAACAAACGAAACTTTATAATTGCATTGTTTGGCAATTTCATATGGATCTCTCGCTCCCTGGTAATAAAGTAGATAGAATATTTCGTTATGAGGCTCTTGTTCCACTACTATTAACATATCCCTTAGATGTCTTATCTTTTCTACAATATACCGTAACATATTTATTCCTCCTTTAAATCTTATAGGAGGATTGTACACCCTCCTATATTAAATATAATTGGGTATACTATAAAGTTTTACCTATATATAATATAACATATTTTATGTAAATTTTCAAGTTGTTTATATTGTTTCTTAATCTTATGTATTAATAAAAATTATTATGATTATTTCTTATTTTATTTGTTAATTTTTATTCATTAACCAGAGTATACTTATTACCGGTATTGAATACAGATGTTGGCATACAAACTATTGGGCAAACCGAACCCGGGTTTGTAACTGCGTGGTAGTCAATACGATTCGGCCCACCATAAACGAGTAATCCACATGCTTCATTATTTGCTGGAGAAGCAAGCCACCAAGAAAATTTTGACCCTACATTATATATTCCATTACTATCATTTGGAATTAGTCTTCCATCTATATTATTATCTCTGTAACCGTAAGTTTCTAATATCATAGCAATAAGAGAATTCTTATATGGTTCATGGGATGTATTTGTATTATTATTATATGATTTTTCAAACAACTCTGATGTTGGACTGCCAATTGCAAATATTGCGTCTTCATTTTTATATTTGCTCCATTCACTATCATCTGATATGTCTGTAAACCATACTGTTGCTCTTATATTAGGATTTGATTTTGTTTCTTCTTTAGTAAATAATGCTTTCGCTCTTTCATTTAGTTTTTCTCCTACTTTACTTATTTTTGTTCCCTCTGAATATTTATCATTCTTTTCATAATAATTACTTGGTTTATACATTCCAATACACTCATCTGATATCAAATAAGTATATTTTTTATCTTGATAAAATAATCTCCATACATTTGATGTTTTATCCAGATTCGTATCATAAGAATATTTTACATTATAACCATTTACTTTATATCCATATTTATCTGTATTAGTTGGTTCTGAATTGTCTAAACCTGTATATGTGTTTTCGTTAAATTTTTTATTTATTTTTCCTGTTTCTTCATCTATTGTATATACATTCCCACTATTATTAAATGTTACTTTTAACGATCCACTTTTTGTTACTATTGCATTTGCTCCTTGATTATCTAACTCTTTTTGCAATTGTTCTTGCGTTACTTCTCCTTCATATTTTTCATTTTTATAATTTCCTGCCATTGCTGCATCATATGCAATTGTTAGTTGGTCTCTTTCTTCTCCTTCTGTTGTTTTTATTTTTGCTTCATTTGTTTTTGTTAATATTCCATTTTCTCCTGTTAATGTTGCAATCGTTATTCCTGCTAATATTAATAACACTATTATTGTTATTACTAATGCTATTAATGTTATTCCTTTCTTTCCTTTTATCATCCTTCTTATTTCCTCCTTTTACTTTCGTGTACAAAATATTTAAACACAAAAAGGCAAGACTAAGCCTATTTCTTTTTTACTTTTTATATTTTTTATTCCTCTTACTAAATTATAGCTCTCTCTCTCTCTCTCTCTCTCTCTCTCTCTCTCTCTCTCTCTCTCTCTCTAGAGTAGCAAGAGTTATAGCTTGTACTATCTTTTGCATTCTCATACCTTCTTTTACTTTTGTTTCTACTTTTTTATTCAAATCATATTATATTATTTAACTTCACTGCTCCATAATCCATGTTTATTACAATAAGCATAAATTTTACTTCCAGGAATATATTTGAAACAAACTTCTGCAATTTCTCCTGGGTTTAAAAACTTCTTACAAATTTTCTTATCGCTAGACATAGCAATCCATTCTATATAATGGTCTTCTTCCATAACATGATTTACTTTAACTTTTATTATTTCTCCACTTACTTCATAATTTGGAACATGTTTTTCAATAGCTGCATCTACTGAATTTGGTATTATTTTTTTCATCTGCTCTCCACAGCAAATAATTCCACACCCTTCACAATTACAATCTTGTAAAACCTCTACTAATGCTCCACATTTTAAACATCTTTTTAAAACTAATTCTTTACTCATATTAAAAACCTCTAATCTTCAATTTTTTCAAACATATCTTTTCCAACACCACATAAAGGACAAGTCCAATTATCTGGCAAGTCTTCAAATCTAATTTTTTCTATAGCTTCATCATATATGTAGCCACAAATTGTACATTTATATTTCATTTTTATCACCATCCTTTTTAATCTTTTAATATATTATCAGCAAGTAATTTTAAATGTTCTCTACTTTCTTTATTTAATTTAGATTTAACTGTAACTATAGGTTCTATTATTTCTATATCCTTCATTTCTCTTAAAATTTCTTTTATACAGTTTGCTGCGTTTGGTGCCCAAGTTCCATTTTCAATAATTCCAACTTTTCTATTTTGATAATTTTTTGCTTTTAAATGATGTAATAGTTGTTCCATTGGAGTGAATATTCCCATATTGTAAGTTGATGAAGCTAAAATAATTTTACTATATCTAAAAGCATCTTCTACACATTCTGCCCAATCCTCTCTTGATAAATCAGATAAAACTACTTTTTTAGCACCTTTTTCTTCTAATATTTTCTTAAGTTCTTTTGCAGCATTCATTGTATTGCCATGTATTGAACTACATGCAATAAATACACCTTCACTTTCAGGCTTATAAGAACTCCATATATCATACTTATTTATATAATGTTCTAAATTTTCTTTTAATATTGGTCCATGTAATGGACAAATCATTTTTATATCTAAAGTAGCTGCTTTTTTTAAAACTGCTTGAACTTGTGCTCCATATTTTCCAACAATATTAAAATAATATCTTCTAGCCTCACAATCCCAATCTTCTTGTGTATCTAATGTTCCAAATTTTCCAAATCCATCTGCCGAAAACAGTATTTTCTCAGTTTGTTCATATTCCATCATAACTTCTGGCCAATGAACCATAGGTGCCATAATGAATTGTAGAGTATGTCTTCCCAAATTTAATGTATCCCCTTCTTTTACTTCAATTTTTCTTTTATCTAAATCTGTAATATCAAAAAATTGTGGCATAAAAGCGAAAGTTTTATTATTTCCAACCAATTTAATATTTGGATATTTTTTTGCTACAGTTTCAATATTATAAGCATGATCTGGCTCCAAATGAGAAATAACCAAGTAATCAGGTTGTCGTCCATCTAACGCTTTATCTAAGTTTTGTAACCATTGTTCTGTTCTTCTTTCATCAATTGTATCCATAATTGCAATTTTCTCATCTTTAATTAAATAAGAATTATATGATATTCCATTTGGCACAATATATTGACTTTCAAATAAATCAATATCTTTATCATCTGCTCCTATATAAATAATATCTTTCGAAATTGTAATATCTTTCATTTCTTAATCCTTCCTTTTCTTAATTATATTTTTATTAAATAACGTTTTATCTACTCCACATCTTGAGAGATTTAAAATCATCAAACATTTCTATTACTATATTTAGTAGATATAACAAGCATTACACATCTCAAATCTCTAAAACTTTACTATCCTTATTACCCCCTTATTTTTATTTCTTATAAAATTATCATGTTTATTATATTTCATTTTTATAAATTAAACAATATATATTTTAAAATTTAAAGTAATTTAAATAAAAATGTAAAAAGTAATAGAGTTATTATCTATTACTTTTAGTTGATTTTTTAACTATTTTTTTAGTCATTTCATATGGTTTCATATTCCAAAACACTATATTCATTATAACAACTATGACTGCAACTACTAGCATTGCAACCCAAAAACCAATATTTATTCCTAACAATTCTGTTCTTCCAAATAAATTTACCCATATGTTTGACCAGTTCATTTCAAATTCCTCCTTTAATTAAAGTAATTCTCTATAATGGCGTACATAAGCTTTTTTCAAGCTCGTTGCAAGTATCATATATAATAAAATACATGGTAATAAATAAGCAAAATAAACTGAAGGCAATGCAACAAATCCTAAAATTTCTCCAAGTTTTGTAAATGGTATGATAGTTAATAATGTAATACCGGTAATGGTAAGTATCATAACTGAAGCTGATGCTCTACTTTGTATAAAAGGCACTTTGGAAGTTCTAATCATGTGAATTATAAGAGTTTGACTCCACATTGATTCTACAAACCATCCTGCTTGGAACATTGCAATATAAGTAAGTTTCATTTGCTCTAATTCGGCTCCTGTAAAATGATTAGCTAAATCGTTAAATAATACTCCGTGTGATACAAATAATGGGCAAAATATAAAATACATAAAAATATATGTTGTAAAATCAAATATTGAACTTGTTGGACCTATCCAAATCATAAAGTTTCCAACCGATGATGCATCCCATTTTCTCGGAACTGTCAAAAACTCTTTATCAACATTGTCCCAAGGAATTGCTGTGCAAGATAAGTCATATATTAAATTTAATAATATTAATTGTATACTCATCATAGGCAAAAAAGGTAATAATGCTGATGCTGCTAAAACAGAAAACATATTTCCAAAATTTGATGAAGCAGTCATCTTTATATACTTAATCATATTTGCATAAGTTTTTCTTCCTTCAATAATACCTTCTTCTAATACCATTAAATCTTTTTCTAATAGTATAACATCTGCTGATTCTTTAGCAACATCAACTGCTGTATCAACTGAAATTCCAATATCGGCAGATTTCATTGCTGTTGCATCGTTTATTCCATCGCCCATATATCCTACAATATGTCCCAAATTACGAAGTGCTGTTACTACACGTGATTTCTGATCTGGCGTAAGCTTTGCAAATACGTCCGTCTTTTCTACTACTTTTGATAATTGTTTATCTGATAATTTATCTAAATCGCTTCCAATTATCATATTGTGAACTTCAAGTCCAACCTGTTTGCAGATTGTACGAGTAACTTTTTCATTATCACCTGTTAAAATCTTTGTTGTTACTCCATAGTCTTTTAATGCTTTAATTGCATCTGCTGTTGATTCTTTTGGTGGATCTAAAAAAGCTAAATATCCCATTAAAACCATTTCACATTCATCATTTATACTAAATTGTCCAACCGGAGATGGATTACTTTTTTGAGCAATAGCCACAACTCTAAATCCATCATCATTTAATTCGTCAACTTTTTGATACACCTTTTCTTTTAAATCTTCAGTTAGTTTTTTTACTTCTCCATTATATTCAACAAACGAACAAATAGAAAGCATTTCTTCGACTGCTCCTTTTGTTACCATTTGTGTTTTCCCTTTCTTGTCTTTTACCACTGTTGATAAACGTCTACGTGTAAAATCAAATGGGATTTCATCTACTTTTACATATGCATTTGATAAATCTGTTAATTTTGGATTTTCTTTTTCTTGTTCTTCAGTTTTTTCTATAATTGCTCTATCCATTAGATTTTTATATCCTGTTTGAAAATAACTATTTAAATAAGCATGACGTAATACTCTATCATCGCTATTTCCTGTTACATCAAGATGATACTCTAAAACAACTTTATCTTGTGTTAGAGTACCTGTTTTATCTGTACACAAAATATCTATTGCTCCAAAATTTTGAATTGAATTTAGGTTTTTTACTATGGTTTTCTTTTTACTCATAGCAACTGCACCTTTTGCTAAACATGTTGTAACAATCATTGGTAACATTTCTGGGGTTAATCCAACTGCTATTGATATAGCAAACAAAAATGCTTGTAGCCAATCCCCTTTAGTTAATCCATTTATTACAAATACCACTGGAACCATTATTAACATAAAACGAATTAATACCCAGGATACAGCATTAACTCCTTTTGTAAAGCTTGTTTCAACTGGTTCTTCCGAAATGTTTGTAGCCATACTTCCAAATAATGTATTATCTCCAACGCTAACAGCTACAGCTGTTGCTGTCCCAGATATAACATTACTTCCCATAAACGCAATATTTTTATAATCTGTTATAGTATCACTTTTTTTACTTATATTTGATATTTTTTCAATTGGTTCGCTTTCTCCTGTAAGTGATGACTGTGTAACAAATAAATCTTTTGCTTGTATAATACGAACATCTGCTGGAATCATATCTCCCGCAGATAAATGTATAATATCTCCTACTACAATATCATCTAAATCTATTTCTTGTTTAACTTTATTTTTACGAGTTACTGTACATGTGGTAGTTATCAATGAAAGAAGTCTTTCTGCAGCATTACCACTACGAGATTCTTGGACAAAACGTAGTGCTCCTGAAATAAATACCATTATTAAAATAATTACTACTGTAAGGCAGTCGAAGTCTTCTTTTGTATTTCCAAATAATTCAAAATATGGAAATATTATATCAGTAATTGTAGATACTAATGCTAAGCAAAACAAAATTGAAGTAAATGGATTAACAAACGCTTCAACTAATTTTTTAAATAATGATTTTTTCTTATTATGTGTAATTTTGTTTATTCCATAAGTTTCACGACTTGCTTCTACTTCAAAATCTTCTAATCCTTGTTTATTAGTATTTAATTTATTTAGTGCTTTTTCAATAGAATGTGTAGCAACAAAATGAATCATTTCATCTTGTTTTGTACGATTAATAACTTTTTCTGTTACTTTTTTTGTTTTCTTATTTTTCTTAATTCGTTTGATCATTTTTTATTACCTCCTATTAGTAAAACTCTTATAGCTAATAGGATAATTTCCCAAGATCAAATGATTGGTGAGTTATATATTGTAAAATAATTTCTTTCATAAATATTATCTCCTCTCACTTCACTACATAAAAAAAGACTTTGTTTGCAAAAAAATATTTCTCCAAACTATTTCTTTGCAAACAAGTCTCGTTTTTTAAAAAATAGCCAGATTAAAATAAAATCAGTATGTTGACTATTCTACATATAAAATATGCAAACTACTCCCTTATCTTATATAATGTTACTACTTTTTCTTTTTTTAGTCAAGTGATATAATCATAATAAGCAAATTGTATTTTATGTAAATTTAATTAATAAAAGAAAAAGACCATTTATTGGTCTAACTCATTATTATACTATCTTTAAAATATTTTCAATTTCATTCCATGAATTTACTTCTCTTATATTTGAATCTTTAATATTATCAACCGAACTAAATAAAACTCTATTTTCTATTTTATGTTTTTCTAGATGCTTTATATCATCATCACATAAAAAATTAATATTATTTTCTATACAAATATTTTGTTTTTCTTCCCATGAAGAAGATATAATTTTTGTTATGTCTTCTTGTAAATGATTTTTTTCTAACCATTTTTTTACATGTAAAATAAGTGGTTCTGTTCTCGCTGTTATAATATAAATATCATATATATTAGATAATTTTTTTATTGATTTAATTGCTCCTTCTATCGCTTCTGTTTCTAATAAATTTTCTTCAGTAAAAATGTGATGACTCATTTCTTTATAAATTTGATCAACCTTTTCTTTTGGCATATTTTTTTGTAATTCTTTATAAAAACTTGTTTTATCTGTATTTCTTAAGTTTATATTATTTATTTTTAACCATTCCTGCTTTTTTTTAGTAGTGTTAGCTATCACTCCATCAAAATCAAATGCAATTTTAGTTTTCATTTTATGTGTTTTCTTCTTCTCTTTTCATTAAAAAATCTTTTATTTCTTTTGGAGCCATAATAGCATAATTTTCTGGAATGGTCGATTTTTCTTCTCTTTTTATCACATAGTTTTTTATGTCCCCTAATAATGAATCACTAGATAAATTCATTTTAAAAAATTGATCTTTAGGTATTTCAACTAATGCTGGTAAATCATTTGGTTTTAATGTAACATTAGTTGGAATTTCTACTGCATAAAAGTCAGCTTTCATTTTTAACATTGAATTTTCTTCATATGGATTTAATTCTCCTAATTTAATTTCTTTAGTAAATATTGGAGATTGACTTACTTTAATATCTTTTTCTTCAATTCCTTCTACTTCTTCTAAGATTTCTCTAATTAATGCATTTCTTGTATTATTATTGTCTTGATCTTCTACAGCTCCACCTAAAGTTTTTACTATTGCTGCTTGTTTTCCATTTTCTAATGGATACCATCTTTTTGTCTTTTGCATTCCTAATACAATTTTATCTCCATGTATTACTATTCCTTCTGCTCCAAAGACATTATAATCCATCAAATTCTAACTCCTTTCCTTCTACTTGTAATGTTGCACATATTTTACAATTAATTTTATTTCCATTCATTGAACTTCCACAATGAATACATCCTTGTCCATTTTCTTGCTGTTTGAATTTAAAATTTTTAGTATATAATTTAAATAATGCATATTCAAATTTATTTTTAAAAGGCAATATGGTTTTAGAAGCTTTTTTATATTCTTCATCACTGACTTCGTCTCCTATACTTTGAATAGTATCGTAAATTCCAGATCCAGTAAATGCCATTGTTTGAGGTCTTGTAATACAATCTGCAGGTAGATATGATTCATATGCCTTCCTTAATGGATATTTTGTTTTTATTTTTCCTTCTTTTTTCATTCTATCTTTAATAGGTATTGATAAAATAGTATTTTTTACATCTTTATTATGAAAAGGTGCTATATAAGTCATACCTATACTCTTTGCAATAACGTCAGACATAATTCTAATTTCTTTTAGTCTCTGCTCAATAGTTTTAGCTAAATCTTCTTGTGTTCCTTGCCAATTTGTAAAAAATGGAAAACTACCAAATAAATCATCTGCTCCTTCTCCACTTGATATACTATGTAATCCTTGTTTTTTTGCATACATGGTTCCTAACAACAGAGTTGTTGTAGAACTAATCCATTCTGGGTTAAATGATCTTAATATTTTTACAGATGTTTCTACAGTTCTTTTTATATTTTCTGGTGATACATAGTAGATGTGATGATTTTTTATTCCTAATTGATTAGCTACTAATTTACTATATTTTATATCTGAAGTTTCTTTACCTTGAACTCCTACTGTAATACCCATAACATTAGGATTTTCTTTTACTGCGTGATACAAAATCGCAGAACTATCTACTCCTCCTGAAAATAATACAGAATCAGGCGGATTATTTTTTATTACTTTCTCTATTTCTTCTTTTATAAATTCATACATATATAATATCCTTATCCTAAAATTTTTTTATATTGATCAGTATCATAGATTAATTTTAGAAAGTCTCCATAAGCTAAATCTTTAATTCCTTCATAATACGTTCTTTTATCATAGCGAGATATTTCTTCTAAATTCATATTTTGTTTCATTTCATAAAAAGGTGTGTATGCAGTAGGCCTTATAGTTACTTTATGTTTGTTTAAAAAATCTAAAGTATATTTCATATTCTCTTTAGTTTGTTTTGGGACTCCAAACATAATTAAAGCCTTATATTCAATCCCATATTTTTGTAATAATTTAATTCCTTCTACGATTTTACTTTGTTGATACCTTTTATTAATGTTTTCTAAATCTTCTTTTTCTACTGATTCTATTCCAATTGCTATTTTATAACATCCTGCTTCTGCCATTATTTTTATTAATTCTTCATTTTCTAATAAATCTGGTCTTGTTGTACATGACCATTTAATTTTCTTTTCATTTATTTTAAGTTCATTACATAGTTTAAAAACATAAGATTCATCTAAAGTAAAATTAGGAGCAAAAAATTTGTACATCGAACTATTAGTTTTATTAATATAATCAATTACGTTTTTTATAGGTCTTCTTCTTTCTTTTTTTCCATAATACGAAACAGCATTACAATACTTACAATTATATGGACATCCTCTTGCTATAGTTAAAACTACTTGCTGTTTTCCTTCCATATGATAATATTTTTTTATAGGAATTTCTTTTTCATCAGGATATCCCCATTCTTCAGGTTCTAAATAAATTCCCTTTCCAGTGCTTACTAAAGCACCATTTTCTATATTAATTACACCACGCAAGTCTTTTTTCTCTATTTTTTGTATTGAATATTTAAAAAAATCTAAAATTGCTACTTCTTGATCACATTCTCTAGACACAATAGCATCAAATGCTGTATTTTTGAAAAAATCTGGTAAATAAAGAGGCATTTCACCATAAGCTATTGTTTTTGTATTTGGTGTTATTTGTTTAATTATACTTAATAAGTTTATTGTGTTTTGTAAATTTTCTGTGTTTGTGTAAAATGCTATTGCCTTATATTCGTTTCTAATAATTTTTTTTATAACTTCTTGAAATTGAATTTCTTCTGCTTCCATATCTAATAAATCTACGTCTTGTTTTATTTCTTTTTTTATGTAATTAATAACTTCTCCAATATGTATGAAATGATATGGAGCATTTACATGGTTAGATTTAGTTGTTAATCCACTATTGGCCCATACTGTTAAAAAATTTGTCTTCATAAATTATTTACTCCTTACAAAAGAAGATTTTTTATACACATAAATACATATGTTTAACTCTCAGTTTTTGTGTGACATCTTCTTGTGTTTTATTCTCTTTTAATTTTTCCCTCTTACATATAATATATCATCTTTGTTGTTTTGTCAACACATTATGAAAACTTTTAAAAGTTTTTCATAAGTTGTATTATTAGTACAATATTTTGATTTTGTTTATTTTAGTTAAATATAAATATTATATATATGCTGGTTATTTATTTTTATATTATTTTTTATTTGATATGTATTTTTTTTTACATATATACTAAAATATTATATGAAAAAACATTTTTTTACATTATCTTCATATTTTTATTTCATTTTTTAATTATTAATAAGATTTTCTTACATTGTTTTTTATTTATCTTAATTATTCACTAGTATTTAAATATTCATTATTATCATTTATGTTTGTATCTTCTGTATTTGATTTATTAGACGAATTATTTAATGTATTATTAGTAGTATTTGTAGTTGCATTATATTCATTAGTAGTATTTGTATTCGTTTGAGTCACATTTGCTTTATTTTGATTAGTATTATTGTCTGTAGTTGTTTTATTCGTAGAATTATTATCTATTACTTTATTTTCTGTTCTAGGAGGCTCTGGCTGATCAATATCTTCTGTTATTCCTTTTATAATTTCTGTTACATTTTCTTTTACATCTGTTTTATTTTCATTCTGGTATTTAAGTTCTGTTCCTGAATGTTTACTACAAAGTTTTGGCACAGTAAACCATAGAAAATATTCTGTATATGTATGTGAACATCCCGTAGTCGCTTTTTCACCTGTTTCAGTACATATTATAACAGATGATATATATTTAGGTTTTTCAAATTTTGCACTATTTAACCCCGCATGGATTCTTGACATCACATTTGCCCAAATTAATCCTGCTGGATTTCTTTGATTAAATTCTATACTTTCATTTTTATCATATCCATACCATGTAACTGCTGTATAGTAAGGAGTAAATCCACAAAGCCATCTATCATAATTTTCATCTGTAGTTCCTGTTTTTGCAGCAACATCTACTCCTGAAATTTTACAATAAGTTGCAGTTCCATTTTCTCCTAATACTGGTTGTATTAAAAGTTCTTTTAATATATATGCAACTTCTTTTGAAAATACCCTTCTTTTCTTTTGTGATGTTTTTAATAAATTATTTCCATTTTTTCGTACAATATCTTTATAAAACGTAGGTTCAATATATTCTCCATCGTTTGCAATTGTAGCATATGCACCAGCCATCTCTAAAGGACTTATACCTTTATCCAATCCTCCTAATGATAAAGGTAATTTTTCATCATTTTTAGTAAGTGTTGTTATTCCCATCTTTTTTAAATATTTGATTGCTGTTTTAGGCTTTAGTTTTTCCATTACTTTCACAAAAGGTATATTTTGTGATGATTCAACAGCTCTTCTAATAGTTATTTCACCTAAACTTTTACTATAGTCAGTTGGATAATAATCATCTCCAAAATTTTTAGGAGTATCATCAATAACTGTCGATGCTGTTATTATTTTTTTATCAATTGCAGGGGCTAAAACTGAAATTGGTTTTATTGCAGAACCAGTTTGTCTAACACTCTGAGTAGCCCTATTAAAAGGTCTAGATTGAGTTTTTTCTCCTAATGCTCCAACACATCCTATAACAGAACCATCTTTTTGATTAATAATTACCATTGCACTCTGAGAATTATCTCCACCCGTGTTAGATCGTAAACTATATTTTTTCTTTTTGAATTCTATTTCAATCTGTTCTTGAATTTTAGAATCTTGAGTACTATTAATAGTAAGACCAGACATATTAACGTAATTACTAGCAAAAGTTTCTGAAATATTATATTTCTTTTCTATATCTTCAGTTATTTCTGAAATTAGAGCATCTGTATGATAAGAGTATATTCCATTACTACAATTAATCTGACCTTCTTTAAAATTTAACCCTAATTGTAGTTTTTGAATAGCAGTATTGTAATCGTCTTCACTTATATATTTTAATTCTTTCATTTTTGTTAAAACAGTTCGTGTTCTTGTATTTATTTTTTCTTTATTATTCTTGTCTGAAAAAGGATTATATGAATTAGGCGAATGATTTATACCTGCTAAAAATGCACATTCTTCTAATGACAGATCTTTTACAGATTTACTAAAATAATATTGAGAACCAGCTTCTATTCCATATATATTTGGTCCTACATATATAACATTAAAATATGTTTCCAATATTTCATCTTTAGAAAGACATGTCTCTAATTGCCATGCTTTCCACCACTCACTAACTTTTCTACCTATACTTCCTGTAGAGTTACCTGTAAGATTTTTTACTACTTGTTGTGTAATTGTGCTTCCTCCAAATGATGATGATCCAAAATGTATTATATATGATCCTATTGCTGATGCTGTTCTTTTTACATCTATACCATGATGAGAATAAAATCTTTCATCTTCAATTGCTATATATGCATCCTTCAATTTTTGTGGTATATCATTATAAGAAATTTTTTTCTTCTTTTTTTCACTTCCTAATTCTGCAATTGTTTTTCCATCTAAATCTTTAACTATAGAATTCTCATTTATAGTCATATCTTTAGCAAGCATTTTCCAAATATGGCTTGAAATAGCAAGTTTTATTCCTAAAAATACAACTAAAAAAATTACCAAAAAAATTATAAATTTTTTAATTTTGTTTTTTCTTTTATTTTGTGTCTTTTTTTCTATACTTCCAGATTTTTCTTTATTTTTCTTCATTTCTAAAATTGCCTTAGGAACTTTATCTTCTTTTTGATGTTTATTATTTAATCTTTTTTTCATAAAAACCACTTTCTTTCAGTTAATAATATCATAAGTATATCATAATTTTTTATAATATTAAAGTTTTATCAATTTTCTATTGTAAAAAAGATTAAATAAAATTTATATATATTATTCCATTTTTATTACTTTTAATATATAATTATACTATAACTAAAATGGAGTGTGATTTTTATGATAAAAAGAGAAGAAAATCCTGATTTCTTAAATGCATTTTTAGACTATTCTACAACTATACTAAATAAATCACCTAATAGTATTAAGGAATATAATTATGATTTATCTATGTTTTTTAGATTTATAAAAATTCATTTCCATATGACTGAAGAAACAGATTTTCAAAAAATTAAAATTAATGATTTAAGTATTGATACTGTAAAGAAAATTGAAATAGATGATTTACATGCATTCTTAGGATATTTGACTAGTGAATATCATAGTAAACCAGCTACAAGAGCTAGAAAAATTTCTACTATACGAATATTTTTTAATTATTTATGTCAAGATGCTAGTTCTAAATTTATAATAGATCATAATCCTGCACTAAATTTAAAAACCCCAAAAAAAGACAAGAGACTACCAAAATATTTATCTCTAGATGATAGTCAAAAATTACTAAATGTTGCATCAGATGAGGACAATAGAAATAGTGAAAGAGATTTTGCTATTACAACATTATTTTTAAATTGTGGTATGCGTCTTTCAGAATTAGTAGGAATCAATATTAATGATATTGATTTTGATGAATGCAAATTAAATGTTATAGGTAAAGGAAATAAAGAAAGAACTATATATTTAAATAGAGCATGTATGAGAGCAATTTCTAATTACTTACAAATTCGTCCTAAAGAAGGAATTAAACATGATAAAAAGCATTCAGAAAAAGCATTATTTTTAAGTGAAAGACGTGAAAGAATTAGCAATAGAACTGTTCAATATATTATAAACAAAGAGTTATTAAAAGCAGGATTAGACAGTCGTAAATATTCCGTACATAAACTTAGACATACTGCAGCAACTCTAATGTATCAATATGGTCAAGTTGATATACGTGCTTTGCAAGAGCTATTAGGTCATGAAAGTATTGCAACAACAGAAATTTACACTCATGTAAATAATGAGCAAATAAGAAACGCAGTTGAAAAAAATCCTTTAGCTAATTTTTAGTATTTAAACAAAATAAAAGGGCTATATTAGTCCTTTTATTTTAATATGTTGGTATTAAAATTTTTTGTCCTATTTCTAGTGTTTCATTTTTTATATTATTTATATTTTTAATTTCTTTGACTATACTTCTTACATCTACATTTTTAAAATATTTATTTTCACTAGCTTCTTTTTCTGCAATTTTCCATATCGTGTCACCACTTATTATGTATTCATCTTTATATCTAATATCTACTTTTGAATAAGTATTACTAAATCCTGTAAATAATAAAAATATAATACCTATTGTAACCATAATTAAACTGCTTATAAATTTTTTCATATTAACAATTTTTAATTTCATACAACCATCTCCCTATAAAGAATATTTGTTCGTGTTATATGGTAATTATAAACGAACATTTTTTCTTTGTCAATAGTTTTTAGAAAAAATGTTCGTTTTTTTATTTATTAAATACTTTAAAATAATATGGTGTGATTTCTGATAATAAACTATCCAAGTAAATTATATTTTTGTATTTATCCTTTATTTTCATATTAGGAAATGTTTTTATCATTTTTTTGTCATTCCAAAATTTTAATATTAACTTAGATAACTTTTCATTATTATATGTATTATTATATTCTTCTCTAACTTCTTCTATATTATCTATTTCTATATTTTTTTCTACGATCATTCTATTAATAAATTGTTTTTGTGCATAACAGGTCAGAATACAATCTATTATAAAAAATATGATTATTGATAATACTATACTTTTTAATACTTTTATAGAAATTCTTTCTTTTATCTTTAAAAGTACTTTATCTACTTTAACATTTATTGTTTTTATAAAAAAAGGTGTTAAGAAACCCCAAAATATAGAGTACAATAAACATATCCTACCATTAATATTTAATATATATTCTGAATAATCCCACCAGGTTATATTCATTATCACTTCTATCAAAAAACTTATTATATATTCTGTTATTGCTCCTAGAAGTAATCCTCCAATAAAAAGCGTAAATTTGTTTTTATCAAAATATTTTGAAAATATTATGATAATTACAGCACCTGTTCCATATATTCCACAAAATGGTCCATATAAAAAACTTTGTCTAGATTCCCAAATTCCTTTTGTAGCTATTCCAAATAATGTTTCTATAATGTATCCAATAAAACTATATATAATAAAATATGCAAATATTCGCCATATACTAATATTTTTTAAAATTTTCATCTTTTCCCCTTACATTAATTGAATATATATTTGATAATCAATTAAACTATTTATATATTTAAATTTGTTTTATTATATCATATATTTTATAAAAATTAGTAAATATTATGAATTTTTACAAAATTTAATGATATATCATAAATATAAAAACCCATGTTATTACATGGATTTTTATATTTTCACCTTTATTTTTATTAAATTATAGTATTAATCAATTTGTTCATAATAAAATTGGACTTATTTGTTCTCTGTCTAATGCTAATTTTATCGTTTTTATAATGTATTCAGAATCAAATACAATTGATCTTGGTTTTGTAATTGGATTATCTTGTCTAAATGGTACAAAATAATAATTTTTTCTATTTAGTAATTTTCCTATGTTTTCTGCATTTCCACTTAAACCATTATTTGTAGATGGTGCAATAACTAAAGGTCTTCCATTTCTTAAATGTGATTTTGCTGCCATAACAGCTGGAGTATCTATAATATCACAAGCAAGTTTTGCCATGGTATTGCCGTGAACATGGTGCTATAACCATAATATCTGTCATCTTCTTTGGTCCAATTGGTTCAGCATCTTGAATAGTGTGAATTATTTTTCTTTGAGTAATTTCTTCTATGTTCTCAATAAATTCTTTAGCTTTACCAAATTTAGTATCCAAGTTATAACTATTAAAAGACATAACTGGAATCACTTCTGCTTCTTGCTTGATTAATTCTTTTATTTTAGGTATTACTTTTTGAAATGTACAAAATGAGCCTGTTAATATAAATCCTACTTTAATTCCTTTTAACTCCAAAGTTCATCATTTCCTCCTTTCATATTACATTTATATATAATATGAAATTATGTAAATTTTGGAGTTTCTTTTTTGTTATTTTTTTTATTTTTTATTATCTAAATCTATATATTGATATTTAGTTTTATCAATATTATAATTATACCTCTTTTCTTTTCTGTCAAGTCTCTTTTTGCTCATATGCACTTGACCAATAGAAATTATGATTAAGAAAATTAATAAAGTTACAAGGGTAGCTTTATTTTTAATTAAGTCTGCTATCTTACCAAATCCATTAATTTTAAATAAATATACTCCTTCAATCTTATCATAAGTAACCTTCTCTCTATCTGGGTTTTTATTATTATCTCCTTTTGTAGTATATTTTGTAATACCATTTTGAACAGCAATTTCAATAATTCTATGTGTATTCATATCTCCATTATCATGAAAGGAAATAATGTCATGTAATTTTATGTCATTTTTATTAGTTTCTTTTACAAAAATAGCATCTCCTGTCATTATTGTTGGCTCCATACTCTTAGAAACAATTACAAAAGTTTTTATTCCAAAAAAACTTGGGATTGCATTTGGCTCTATATAAGATTTTACTAATATCACAAAATTAATAATTATTACAGGAATAATTATTATGTATAATAATATAGAAATTATTTTTTTTATTAAATGCATTCTTTTTCCAAATTTTTCAAAATCTCTAATCTTATACACCTTAAAAAGTCTCCTTCTACTTTTTGTTTTTTTAAATATATCATATACTTAATTTCTTTTCAATGTTTTATAATTATTGTAACATAAATGTAATATTAATTTTAATATTTTTTATTTACATTAATTTGTTTTTTATTTATAATATAAATTAGTTATAACTTGGAGGAAGTAGAATGGATAATGATATTTTATTGATTTCAGAAAAAACTCAAAAAGCATATTTACCATATAAATATAAAGATTTACAAAAAATTTATAAAAATTCCAACAATAAATATGATTCAATTTTAGATATAATTCATGATTTATATATTATACCTCTAAAGAATTTCAAATATCCCGCATTTGCAAGGTTTAGAGAAGGATTTAAATTATATATGCATAAAAATAAAAAAGACAAAAAGCCTTCTTTTTTCAAAGCTTTAGATTTAGCACTTGAGTTGATGTTTAAATATAGTTTAAATCCTATTATAATAACTGCATGCAGAAATCTAGATGAACTGGATATATATTTAGATTGTTTAGAAGAAAAAGAACTATCTAATTTTACATGCTTTGAAATAAAAAATGAATTTATTTAAATTTTAAAGACCTAATAGGTCTTTTTATTTAATATTTTTATTAATAAATATTTGATTTTTACACACACTAATAAAAAAACAGGAGAAAAATTATAATGAATCAAATATTAAATACAAAGTTATTTCAAAAAAAAGAATCAAATAAAAAATTTTTTAAATTTCAATTTATCTTTTCTATAATTATAGTATTCATTCTGGTTTTATTTATAATATATTATTTTATTTCTATCAATAAAAAAGAAAAATTATCTAATAATTTAACTGGTAATTATAATATTTATAAGTTATATTCTAATTTATCTGAAAATAACGAAATAATAGAAGATAAAATTTTTGGCACAATTGAAATCCCCAAAATAAATATTAAATATCCTGTTTTCTCAACATTAAATGATGATTTATTAAAAATTTCTCCCTGTAAGTTTTATGGGGAATCTCCTAAACTAAATGGTAATTTATGTATTGCTGCTCATAATTATAATAATTCAAAATTTTTTAGTAATTTATTTCTATTAGATATTAATGACGAAATTTATTTATATGATAATTTAGAAAATAAATATATTTATAAGGTTTTTGATTATTATGAAGTAAATTATTCTGACTTATCACCTGTTCTTAATTATAATCAATTTTCAAAAGAGTTAACACTAGTTACATGTAATAATCTTAATCAAATGAGATTTATTGTTAAAGCAAAACAATCATAACCACCCGTAAAACGGGTGGTTTGCTCTTAGCCTAGAAGGCTTTTGTACTGGCACTTCTGGGCTTAAGCCCTCTTGAATGGTTTGCCAACCGCATTTCTTTCTCAGGCTACCACTTAAGTGCTCCTAATCCTTTTTTTATTTTTCTCTCTTTTTCTTTTTGTTCTTTTTCAAATGGATCCACATATTCTTTGATACTTATTTGATCTTCTGCTATATCTTCTTGCAATTGTTTTCTTATATATTCTTCTATTGCTTTTTTATTTTTGCCTACTGTATCCACATAATAGCCTCTACACCAAAAGTGCCTATTTCCATATTTGTACTTGTAATTTGCATGTCTATCAAATATCATCAAACTACTTTTTCCTTTTAAATAACCCATTATACTTGCTACACTATATTTCGGTGGTATACTAACTAACATATGTATATGGTCTGGGCATAACTCTGCTTCTATTATTTCTACTCCCTTTTGCTCACATAATCTTCTTATTATTACTCCTATATCTTTTCTTATCTTTCCATATATTTCCATTCTTCTGTATTTTGGTGCAAATACC
This sequence comes from uncultured Clostridia bacterium, assembly GCA_947629085.1. GTDB lineage: Bacteria > Bacillota > Clostridia > TANB77 > CAG-508 > CAG-269. The sequence continues at coordinate 56 of CANRCM010000012.1, read as the reverse complement.
AAGTGATATTTGCAATTCCATGTGCTGTGTGCTAAACTATTATTGTCTTTCATGAC
>CANRCM010000011.1 GCA_947629085.1 uncultured Clostridia bacterium | reverse complement strand
AGAGAGAGAGAGAGAGAGAGAGAGAGCTACAATTTAGTAAGAGGAATAAAAAATATAAATAAAGACAAGACTAAAGCCTATAAAAAGTAAAAAAGAAATAGGTTTAGTCTTGCCTTTTTGTGTTTAAGCATTTTACGTACAAAAAGTAAGAGGAGGAAACAAGAAAGATGAAAAAAGAAACGAAAGGAATAACATTAATAGCATTAGTAATAACAATAATAGTGTTATTAATACTAGCAGGGATAACTATTGCAACTTTGACTGGAGAAAATGGAATATTAACAAAAGCAAATGAATCAAAGACAAGAACAGAAAAAGCAGGGGCATATGAACAAGTGCAAGTACAAGTTTTAGGAAGTATAGGAGAAGATGGACAAGTAAATATAGATAAATTAAATGAAAATTTAAGAAAAAACATACCAGGATTAACTTATAATGGAAAACCAATAACTGAAAAAGGTGAAAATGAAAATAAAATAAAAGAATTACCTACAACAGTAACAGTAGAAGAATATTCATTTATAATAGATGAAGATGGAAATGTAACAGAAATATCAGAAATAGCAAAAGATATAATAGAAAATCCAAAAAAATATTATGGAAAAGAAGTAACAAATTATACGGCTGGTGGTAAAACATGGAGAATATTTTATGTAGATGCAACTGGATATTTTGGAGATCCATGTACAATCTATTTAAAAGCGGATTGGGAAAGTAATGATACTCCTTGTCAAATTGATTATAATTCTGAAACAACATTAGTAAAGAAGATGAATCCATTATGGGCAGCACAAAGAGGAGGAAAAGAAGAAGAATGGAGAGATAACGAAAAAGCAACAGCGTGGTTATGTGATCCAAGTAAATGGACTAAATATTGTGATGAAGAAAAAGCAAATTATGCAATAGGAGGACCAAGTGTAGAGATGTATGTAAAATCATATAATCAAACACACGAAAAAGGCGAAGGTCAAGGAAATAATGAATTGGGGTATGACTATTCAGAAACGGACTCGCCAGGATATATTTATATAGTAAATGGAGAAAAACAAAATAATGATGGTTACTACACTAACAACAATATTCTTGATTATGAAAATTATAATAGTATGTATTGTGGAAAAAATGGGACTAAAACTGGATATTGGTGGCTAGCTTCTCCTTCTGCTCGTCGCTCTGATTATATGTGTGGTGAGGATGGTATCCTTACGAGCTTGCGCGTCAATACCTATAAATATTATGATGGGGTTGATCCACTAGTTTCTCTAAAATCTAGTTTTATTCCTGAAATTGGAGACTAAAAATATAGTAATTTACAATTAAAGCAAAAAATTAAAAAATAAGAGTTATATCAGGCTTCGTGTTTGATGACAATAGAACATATAAAGGAGATAAGATGGGTATTCAACAAATGGCTCAAAGGATAAAAAAAATCATCTAGAGCATGTATTGATATTTAAGATAGTAATGAATAATTACTATCTTTTTTACACAAATTTTTATAATAAATGATATAACTTACTAAACTAGAAAAATTGATTTAATGTAATCTCCTTTTTATGAAATTATAATTTATGATTATTAACAAAAAATGTCTCTTGTTTTAGTTATATAAAGTAAATAATTGACTTTGATTACTTTTGAAATTATAATATATAAAAGGATAAAGGTATTTATAAAAGGAGATATAAAAATGGAGCTAAACTTAAAAAAATTAGAATATGATAAGATACTAGAAAATTTAAGTAAATATTGTGTTACATATAAAGGAAGAAAGTTAGTGGAAGAATTACTTCCTAGTAGCTCTTATAAAGAAGTACAAAATTTACTTAATGAAACATTCGAAGCTGTTAATTTATCATATAGAAATTCTATGCCAATTTTTTATGAGATTCAAAATATAGATATAGAACTTAAAATATTAGAAAGTAGTAGAACGCTTTCTTGTAAATCATTACTCAATTTAAAAGATATATTTAAATTATCACAAGAATTAAAAGAATATTTTTTAAAAGATTTTATAGAATCCACAGAATATCAAAATTTATCACATTTATTTAACAGACTTTATTCTAATAAAGAAGTAGTAGATATAATAACAAATAGTATAATAGATGAAAATACTTTGGATGATAAAGCATCATCTAATTTAAATTTTATTAGAAGAAATAAAAGAAAGATAGAGCAAGAAATTAGAGATGATTTAAATAATTTCATACATTCTTCTAAATATTCTAAATATATTCAAGAAAATATTATTACAATAAGAAATGATAGGTTTGTTATACCAATAAAGTTAGAATATCGTTCAGAAATAAAAGGATTTATTCACGATATTTCTAATGCAGGTTCAACTGTTTTCATTGAGCCAGTGTCAATATTTGAAAAGAATAATAAATTAAATAGATTAAAAGTAGATGAAGAAATTGAGATTGAAAAAATATTATCAAAACTTTCATCATTATTTTATTCATATACAGAAGAATTAAAATTAGATATTGAATTAATTGGAAAATTAGACTTTATATTTGCAAAAGCAAAATATTCAAAAGAAATAAAAGGAATTACACCAAAAATAAATCAAAATAAAGAAATTATTTTAAATAATGCTAGACATCCTCTTATAGATAAAGAAAAGATTGTTCCTATTTCTATAAATTTAGGAAAAACCTTTTCAACATTAGTAATTACAGGACCTAACACAGGAGGAAAAACTGTTAGTTTAAAAACAGTTGGCCTTTTATGTGCTATGGCTTGTAGTGGATTAAATATTCCAGCTGATCAAAACTCATCTATATATGTATTTGATAAAATTTTTGCAGATATTGGAGATGATCAAAGTATTAGTGAATCTTTAAGTACATTTTCATCACATATGATAAATATTGTGGAAATTATAAAAAATGCAACTGAAAATTCTTTAATATTAGTAGATGAATTAGGATCTGGTACAGATCCTATTCAAGGGGCAAGTCTTGCAATAAGTATATTAGATTATTTAAATAATAAAAAATGTCTTGTTATTGCAACTACACATTATCAAGAATTAAAAAACTATGCACTTGTAACTAAGAATTTTAAGAATGCATCTGTTGAATTTGATATAAGTACTTTAAAGCCAACTTATAAATTATTAGTTGGCATTCCGGGAAAAAGTAATGCTTTTGAAATAAGTAAAAATTTAGGATTATTAGAAGATATAATAGATAGAGCAAAATCTCTAATGACTTCTGAACAGGTAAGTATAGAAGAGCTTTTAAAAAATATTTATGATAATAAAACTAAAATAGAAAAGGAAAAAGAAGAATTAGAAATAAAATTAAATAACATATCAAAACTAGAGAAACAATTGATAAATGATAATGAAATTTTAAAATTAAAAGAGCAAGAATTAATAAATAATGCAAAAGTTAAGGCTAGAAATATATTATTAGATGCAAAAGAAGATGCTGATAAAATTATAAAACAGATGCATAAAATTGAAGATTCAAATATTAAAGATGTAGAAAATCTAAGAAATAAGTTGAATAAAAAAATTAAAGATAAAAGTGTTACAACAAACAATGCTATAAAAAATATAGATTCATCTAGAAAACTAGAAGTTAAAGAAATAAAACCAGGAGTAGAAGTTTTTGTAAAAACTTTAAATAAAAATGCAATGGTAATGTCTAACATATCAAAATCAAAAGAAGTTCAAGTACAAATAGGAATAATAAAAATGAATGTAAATATAAATGATTTGTATAAGCCATATCAATATAGCAAAAATAAAAGTAAAAATAATAATATATCTCAAGCATCTATATATAATATAATACCAAAATCTAAGACGGTAAAATCAGAAATTAATGTGATAGGATTAAATGTTGAAGAGGCTATATTCGTGGTAGATAAATTTTTAGATGATTGTAGTTTAGCAAAGCTTAAAACAGTTAGAATTGTTCATGGTAAAGGTACAGGAAAATTAAAAAATGGTATACAACAATTTTTAAAAAAGCATCCTCATGTAAAATCTATAAGAATGGGAACTTATGGTGAAGGAGAAATGGGAGTTACAGTAGTAGAATTAAAATAATTAAAAAATATTGCAAAAAATAAAAACTTATGATATAAAGGAAATAATTATAAAAATATATAAAAATCATAAAAGATTAGAGGTGAGATGATGATTAAAGCTTATGCAAAATCAGATATTGGAAAAGTTAGAGAGATGAATCAAGATGCTTATTACATATCTGATTCCTTAGATGAAATACAATTATATATACTAGCTGATGGAATGGGAGGCTATCAAGGCGGAGAAATAGCAAGCAATTTAGCAATACAATCAGCTAAAAGTTATATTGAAAATAATTTTAAAGATATTGAAAAAGATAGAGATAGTATTATACAGTTGCTTGGTAGCAGTATAGAATATGCTAATATGGTAGTATATGAAAAATCTAAAGAAAATAAAGAATTAGAAGGTATGGGTACTACTTTAGAAATTTGTTTAATATATAATAATAAGGCCTATATAGGACATGTAGGAGATAGTAGAATTTATAGAATAAGAAAAGAGTTTATGAGAAAACTAACACAAGATCATAGCTATGTACAAAAATTGATAAAAGACGGAACTATAACAAAAGAACAAGCAGTTCATCATCCACAAAAGAATATGCTAATGAAAGCGCTTCGGATGTAATGCTTTTGTAGAACCAGATGTGATGGTAAAAGGATTTTTAAAAGATGATATTTTAATAATAAATTCAGATGGTTTAACAAATCTAGTACCACAAGAAGAAATATTTAAACAAGCAAAGAAGGATATAGCACATGCACCAAAAGAACTTATAAAAATTGCAAACGAAAATGGAGGATATGATAATATAACAGTTATCATAATAAAAAATATATAGCTAACTATCCACATATGAACGATATTTAAGGAGAGATAAATATGAATATAGAGGGAAAACTATTAGGAAGTAGATATGAAATTATCGAAAAAGTTGGAAATGGGGGAATGGCTACCGTATATAAGGCAACAGATAAAGTATTAAAAAGAGATGTTGCAGTTAAGATTTTAAGAGATGAATTTACAACAGATGAGGAATTTATAAAAAGATTTGAAGCAGAGGCTCAATCAGCGGCAAGATTAACAAATGCAAATATTGTATCAATTTATGATGTAGGTGTAGATGGAAATTTATATTATATTGTAATGGAATTGATACAAGGAAAAACTTTAAAAGAAATAATAATAAAAGAAGGTGGACCACTTCCATGGAAATGGTCAATAAATGTAGCAATACAAATTGCATCAGCGCTAGAAGTAGCTCATAGAAATAATATAATTCATAGGGATATAAAGCCACATAACATTATAATAACAGAAGATGGTGTTGCTAAAGTAACAGATTTTGGTATAGCTAAAGCAGTATCAAATTCAACTATTACAGCATTTGGAAAAACAATAGGTTCAGTACATTATTTTTCACCTGAACATGCTAAAGGGGGATTTACTGATGCTAAATCAGATTTATACTCCTTAGGTGTTGTTATGTATGAGATGGTTACAGGAAGAGTTCCATTTGATGCAGATACACCTGTATCAGTAGCTTTAAAACATATGCAGGAGGAGCCTCAAGAACCAATAGAATTAAATCCTAATGTTCCAATAGCAGTAAATAAAATAATAATGAAAGCATTACAAAAGGATACAACATTAAGATATCAAAATGCTACAGAGATGTTAGAAGATTTAAATAAAGCTTTAAAAAACCCAAATGGTGATTTTGTAGAAGAATTGGAATATGATCCAACAGCAAGAACACAAGTAATAAATACAGATCAATATAGAGAAAAAGCAAAAAAACAAAAAGGAAATAAAGATGGAAAACTGAAAAAATTCATAAAAAATCATAAAGTATTAAGTACAATAATAGGACTAATATTACTATTTACAATAAGCTTAGGTGCCACAATGCTAATATTAAATATAACTAATCCACCAGAAGTTTCTATGCCAAATGTAGTTAGAATGTCAAAAGAAGAGGCACAAAAAGCGATAGAAGAAGCAAAACTAAAATTTGAAGTAGAAAAAGAGGAATATGATAAAGAAGTACCAGAAGGATGTGTAATATCTCAAAATCCAGCATATATGGAAAAATTTAATAAAGTAAAACAAGGTAGTACAGTTAAAGTTGTTATAAGTAAAGGACAAGAAAAGACAACTGTACCAAAAGTAGTTGGAATGAAACAAGATGAAGCTACAAAAGCTTTAGAAGATGCAAAGTTAAAAGTAGAGATAGTAGAAGAAAGTAGTAAGAAAGTAGAAGAGGGGTATGTAATTAGTCAAGAAACAGAGGCAGATGCAGAGGCATTTGCTGGAGATACTGTTATAATCCATGTAAGTACAGGAGTAGAAAAATCAACTGTACCAGATGTTATAGGTAAAACAGAGGCAGAAGCCAAAAAAACATTGGAAGCTCAAGGCTTTATAGTAGTAATAGTCTCATCAGAAGATAGTTCTAAACCAAATGGTGTAGTATTAAAACAAAGTATAGATGCAGGTAAAACTGTAGAAAAAGGAAGTAGTATCACAATAACTATAAATAGTTTTGAAGAATCTAAAACTGTAACTGTAAATATAAATGTAAGATCAATAACAGGAGGCTATACAGATTCATCTTCAAATGGAGAAGGAGGAGCATCAACAACAGCAAGAACAGTAAGCATCACATTAAAGATAGGAAATACAACAGTATATTCAGATTCTGGAGTAGATAAAAATTCTGAAAATAAATCAACTTCAATTAGTGGTAAAGGATCTCAAAATTTAACTCTTATAATAACAGATTCTAATGGTGGAAGTTGGACTAGAACGAAAACAGTAAACTTTAGTAGTGATTCAATAGTTAGTTTCTAAAAATATATAAATAAAGAATTAGTTCAAGAATTAAGTTAATATCAAAAAGAATGGAAATATCCATTCTTTTTGACAAATGGGGGAATGAATGCAAGGATTAATTATAGAAAACAAGTCTAATTTATATAAAGTAGTATCTGTAGAAGGAGAAAGTAAAGGGACAATATATGAAACTAAAATAAGAGGAAAATTAAAAAAAAATGATATTGTTCCAGTTGTTGGAGATTATGTTGAAATAAGAATATTGCCAAAAGAAGAGAAAAAAGAACAAGCAGTAATAGAAAATATATTAAAAAGAAAAGTATTTATAAAAAGACCAAAAATATCAAATATAACTCAAATGATATTTGTAGTTTCAAGTAAAAATCCAAAACCGGATTTAATAATGTTAGATAAACAATTAGCTTTTTCTGAATATATGAATGTAAAAGCAATTATAGTTTTAAATAAAATTGATTTAGATAAAAAACAACAGTTTGAGCAAATAGAATCTACATATAAAAAAATTGGTTATAAAGTAATAAAAACTATGGCGAAAGAATCAATAGGAATAGAAAATGTAAAACAAATATTAAAAAATAATATTAATGTATTTGCAGGAAATTCTGGTGTTGGCAAGTCTACATTAATAAATTCAATATTTGATAAGAAAATTACTGAAGAAGGCAGAATTAGTAAAAAAAATAAAAGAGGAAAAAATACAACAACAAAAACTAGATTATATGAAATAGATAAAGATACATATATTGCTGACACACCTGGATTTTCAACATTTGACATTTCTGAAATAAAAAGTAAAGATTTAGCATTATATTTTAAAGAATTTTCTCAAGCTATTGATAAGTGTGAATTTGGAGATTGTACCCATATAAAAGAACAAAATTGTGGAATAAAACAAGCTGTTGAAAAAGGGAAAATATCAAAAGAAAGATATGAAAGATTTTATAAAATATATTCAGAATTAAAACAAATGGAGGAGAGAAAAAAATGGTAGAAATATCAACATCTATTCTTTCAGTAAAAAGAGGAGAAGAATCATCTACTTTTTTTGAATTAGAGAAAGCAAAAACTGATTATTTCCATATCGATGTTATGGATGGAAAATTTGTTGAAAAAGACACATATAAAAAAATGTTACAATATACATCTTATATAAAAAGGATATCAAATTTACCAATAGATGTTCATTTAATGGTAGAGGATATAAAAACTGCAATAGAGGACTTTCTTGCTGTAGAGCCGAATATTATAACATTTCATTTAGAAGCATGTAAAAATAAAGAAGAAGTGTTTGAATTTATAAAATATATAAAAGAAAATAATTGCAAAGTAGGAATATCTATAAAACCTAACACAAAAATAGAGGAAATATATGAATTTTTGCCATATATACATCTTTGCCTAGTAATGACAGTAGAACCAGGTAAAGGGGGGCAAACCTTATTAAAGGATATGATAGATAAAATTTCAAAGCTAAAAGAATATATACAACAAAACAATATAGAAATAGATATAGAAGCAGATGGAGGAATAAATTTAAGGACTGCTAATGATGTAAAAAGAGCTGGAGCTAATATCTTGGTTTCTGGCACTGCAATACTTTTAGCAAATAATTTTAAAACTATAATAAAAGAATTAAAAAAATAAATATTATTAAAAAATATATATAAATAAAAAGAGCCGTAGAATTAAAATTACGACTCTTTTTATAAATTATATTAATTTTCTTTATTCTTTTTGTTTCCTTTAGTTTCTTTGTTTTCGTTGTTTTCTTCATTTGTTTTAACTTCTTTTGAAATAGTGTTGTTATTCTTTTTTCTATTTATAAAGATATAATTTACTATAATTCCTAATCCTATAATTTTGATTATCAAATTAATAATCCAACCTACAAATGGAATCAAGGTAATTAACCATATTACTATAGAAGTTATAATTAATATACCAAAACTTATAATATTTTTTTCTATTTTTAATTTATTAGAAATGAATTTACTCATACTTATAGTAAATATTGGAGTACCAATAAATAGTAATAAAGTAAGTAATAAAATTCCTAATAAGGCAATTTTTGCTGTAATACCTAGTAGAAGTAATATTATTGATGCCATAACTATTATTATTGATGTTAAAGCTCCAAAACCTAATGAAGGTAATGCTTTCTTTGATACTAAATCATTAGATTCTTCTAAAAATTTAGGTGCAATCCATAAAACTAATAACCAAATAATAGCAATAGTAACAACAAATGTACCTAAATCAAAAATATAATCTTGAATTGTTTTTGTGTTATTTCCTTCAGAATCATTTAATTGATTATAAGTTATAGAACCTCCAACAACACCTTCAGGTATAGAGATTTCATTTTTAGAATTGTAATTCAAATTACCGTAAATTATGCCTGAATCTTCAGAAAATATTTCAACATCTTCACTATCTTCATTATTATTTGATGGGAGATTTAAATTTTCTGTTGTAAGAAAGGCATTTCTTCCAATAGTCCCAGTTAGGTTAAAATCATTAGTAGCAACATGAATATCTCTATAAACATATCCATCTATTGAAGTTTTTTGAGAGCAGTTATATAAATCATAAACAACTCCAGAAATATTTAATTCTTGAGAACATGCAAATAAATTACTAAAAACATATCCTTCTGTTCCAATGTTAATTGTATTAGCAAATATAAAAGCATCTCCACCAATTTGTGAATTAATATTAACGTTTTTTGCAAAAACAAAAAGATTTCCATCAATTATATAATCAATTGTTATATCATCGCCAACTAAATATACATCCTCTTTTTTATAATTTTCTTCTGATGAAGATTTATCTGAATTAGATTCCGTTTGTATGTTTGAATCTTGGGCAGATAAGTTTTCTTCACTCATTGTGTTATCGACTGCATTATCTGTATCATTTTCTGCTCTAACAATAGGTGATGTTAAAGATAAAATAAGAGTCATTATTACTGCTAAAGTAATAAATTTGATTTTGCTTTTTAACATTTAAACTACCTCCTAAAAATTTTATATAATATATATAAAAATATATATCTTTATTTAGAATTTGTCAATAAAAAATACTGTTTATTTTTAATATAAACAGTAAAAAAATAATTTTATTTTTTTATCTTTTTCTTCTTTATGAAATAAGCACATTCTGAACAAGAAATAGAAGAGGGAGAAACAGTATTATACGAACATTTACCATCTTTTTGATAAATACAATCCAAAGAACAATTTATATTTGTCAAAAAACCACCTACCTAAAAAATAATAGTTAATATGTAATATTAGCATAATAACAAAAAATATACAAAAGTTAGAAAAATTTTATCTATTTTATATTTTTTAGATTTTTATAATAATTACAAAAATCTTTAACACAACAAATATCACATTTGGGTTTTCTAGCAATACAGGTATTTCTTCCATGCCATACAAATAAGTGATTAATATCTTTTAACAAGTTTTTCGGGAAAAACTTTATTAAGTCTTGTTCTATTTTTTCAGGAGTTTTTTCTTTAGATAGTCCGATAAGATTAGAAATTCTTTTAGCATGTGTATCAACAGCAATACCTTCTGCTATATTAAATACTTCTAATAAGATAACATTAGCGCTTTTTCTACCAACACCAGCAAGTTTTGTAAGCTCTTCCATAGTATGAGGAACTTCACCATTATAATTTTCTATAACTTGTTTTGCACATAATTTAATATTTTTAGCTTTATTTTTATAAAAACCACAAGAATGAATTAACTGTTCTAACTTTTTTATATCTATATTTGCAAAATCTTCAATTGTTTTACATTCTTTAAACAAGATTGGAGTAACTTTATTTACTCTTTCATCTGTACATTGAGCAGAAAGCATAACAGCTACTACTAATTCAAAAGGAGTAGTAAAATTCAGGCTACATGTAGCATCTGGGTAAGCTTCTTTTAATAAGTTCGCTAACTCAATAGATTTATCTTTATTCATTATATATCAACTCCATATAAAATTTTATTTATTATAATTTATTATATTTTATAAAATATATAAAGAATAGTCAATTGTTAAAAATTAAGAATATTAAGTGATTAAAAATTTTATTATAAAAGTAAAAAATAAATATACATAAAAAGGAACAAATAAATATTTATAATAATATAATATACAAAAACAATAAGGAGGTAATAAAATGATAAAGCATTTCTTAAAGAAAACAATAGCAGTATGTTTAATAGGTTTAGGATTAGGAATATTGCTTGTTTTATTACTTCCTATAACAGGTTGGTTATTCATAATAGGAGTAGCAGTAGTTTGTGTAGGATTTATGTGGCTAGCATGTTAGAGAAAAAAGGAGGGAGTTACATATGACTGTTGTAGTAAAAAAAGTGCCTAAATTTTTAAGAGGATTTGTAAAATTAATATTTGGAATTAAAGATTAATCAAATAGAAAAACAAAAAAGAAAAGAGCTTTAGAATATGTTTTCCATATTCCTAAGCTCTTTTTACTTTTCCATCTTTTAAACATTTAGCACATACATAAATTCTTTTAACTTCACCATTTATTTCAGCTTTAACACTTCTTAAGTTTGGTTTCCAAGTACGTGGTGATCTTTTACTTATATGAGAACGAGTAATGCTAAGTTTATTTCCATGAGTAGCTGCTTTTTCACAGATTGCACATTTTGCCATTAAAATTGCACCTCCTAAGTTTTCTTAATAAATTGACTAATAACAAGTTTAACACAAAAAGGAAAAAAATACAAGTATTTTTTGAAAAATATGAAAAATTCCTTGCAAAAAAGGAAAATTGTGGTATAATGATTAAGCTAATAAAAAGAAAGGATTGAAAAAAATGAGTTGTAAAGTAGAAAAAACCAAAAATGCAAATGAAGTTAAATTAGAAATAACAGTAGAAGCATCAAAATTTGAAGAAGCTATAAAAAAGGTATATTTTAAAAGTGCAAAATATTTTAATATACCAGGTTTTAGAAAAGGTAAAGCACCAATGCAAATAGTAGAAAAATATTATGGAAAAGAAATTTTCTATGAAGATGCTTTTAATGAAGTAGCTGAAGAAGCTTTAAAAGAAGCTATAATAGAAAAAAAATTAGATGTTGTAAGCAGACCAAATATTGATGTTACACAAATAGAAAAAGGAAAAGATTTAATATTTACAGCAGTAATGCAAACAAAACCTGAAGCTGAGCTAGGGAAATATAAAGGTATAGAAATAAAAAAAATAGAGTATAATGTAACAGATGAAGACATTAATCATGAATTAGGACATATGCAAGAACATAATTCAAGATTAATTTCTATAGAAGATAGACCGGTAGAAAGTGGAGATATAGCTACAATAGATTTTGAAGGATTTGTAGACGGAAAACCATTTGAAGGTGGAAAAGCAGAAGGACATGAATTGGAAATAGGAAGTAATACATTTATACCAGGATTTGAAGACCAAGTTATTGGGATGAAAATTAATGATGAAAAAGATATAAATGTTAAATTTCCAGAAGAATATTTTTCAAAAGAACTTGCTGGAAAAGATGCAACTTTTAAAGTAAAAGTTCATGAAATAAAGAAAAAAGAATTACCAGAACTTGATGATGAATTTGCAAAAGATGTAAGTGAATTTGATACATTAAAAGAATTAAAAGAAGATATTAAGGCAAAACAAGAAAAACAAAATGAAGAAAAAGCAAAATATGAAACACAAGATGCTATAATAAAAGCTTTGTGTAAAGATTTAAAAGTAGATATTCCATCAGGAATGATTGAAATAGAAATAGATAATATGATAAAAGATATTGAACAAAGATTATCATACCAAGGATTAAAATTAGACCAATATCTTCAAATGATGGGTAAAACTATGGAAGATATAAGAAAAGAATACGAACCTCAAGCAATAGAAGGAGTAAAATCAAGATTAGCAATAGAAGCAGTAATAAAAGCTGAAAAAATTGAAGCAACAGATAAAGAAATAGAGGAAAAAATGAAAGAAATGGCTAAAAATTATGGAAAAGAAAATGATAAAGAATTTATGAAAAATGAAAATGTAAAAAATTATATAAAACAAGGTATAGAATCAGAAAAAGCCATGGATTTCTTAGTAGAAAACGCAAAAATAAAATAAAAGATAAAATAAATAATAAATAAAAAGCTAGGGGAAATAATTTATTAGTAAAATTTTACCACTAGCTTTTTTGTAATTTAAGTTAAATTCGATATAATACAATTATTCGAAAAATAAATTAGGAGGTAAAAATATGTTAGAAAAAAATAGTTTAGTGCCATATGTTATAGAGCAAACTAGTAAAGGAGAAAGATCATACGATATTTTCTCAAGGTTATTAAAAGATAGAATTATATTTTTAGGAGAAGATGTAAATCCAACTACATCAAGCTTAATTATAGCTCAATTGTTATTTTTAGAGTCAGAAGATCCAGATAAAGAAATTAGTTTATATATAAATTCTCCAGGAGGATCTATTACAGATGGAATGGGAATTATAGATACAATGAATTATATAAAATGTCCAGTTTCTACAATATGTATAGGAATGGCAGCTAGTATGGGAGCTGCTTTACTTGCAGCAGGAGAAAAAGGAAAGAGATTTGCAACACCAAATGCTGAAATTTTAATTCATCAACCATTAATTGGTGGCGGAGGAATATCAGGCCAAGCAACAGAAGTAAAAATTCATGCAGATCACTTAGTAAAAACAAGAGAAAAATTAAATAAATTTTTAAGTGAAAGAACAGGTCAATCAATTGAAACTATTGCTAAAGATACAGAAAGAGATAATTATATGACAGCAGAAGAAGCTTTAAAATATGGATTAATTGATGGTATTATGGATAAAAGGAGTTAATTATGACTAAAAATAATACAACACCCAAAAGTGTAAGATGTTCATTTTGTGGAAAAGCACAAGAAAATGTAAAAAAAATAGTAGCAGGACCAGGGGTATATATTTGTGATGAATGTGTGGATTTATGTACAAGTATCATAGAGGCAGAATTATATGATGATGAAAAAGCAGGATATACATTAAATGAATTAAATAATGTACCGACACCAAGTGAAATAAAAAACATTTTAGATGATTATGTTATAGGCCAAGATGAAGCAAAAAGAACTTTATCAGTAGCTGTATATAATCACTATAAAAGAATTGCACATGAAGAATTCGCGAATAAAGATGACGTAGAAATTCAAAAAAGTAATATTTTACTTCTAGGACCTACAGGATGTGGAAAAACATTATTGGCAAGAACTCTTGCTAAAATTTTAAACGTACCATTTGCGATAGCTGATGCAACAACATTAACAGAAGCAGGTTATGTTGGAGAAGATGTTGAAAATATTTTATTAAAATTAATTCAAGCAGCAGATGGAGATATTGAAAAAGCAGAAAAAGGAATTATTTATATAGATGAAATAGATAAAATAACTAGAAAATCAGAGAATCCATCTATTACTAGAGATGTAAGCGGAGAAGGTGTACAACAAGCCTTATTAAAAATTATAGAAGGAACAGTAGCTTCAGTTCCACCACAAGGAGGAAGAAAACATCCTAATCAAGAACTACTACAAATAAATACAGAAAATATTCTAATTATATGTGGAGGAGCTTTTGAAGGTCTAGAAAATATTATAAGAGATAGAACAGGCGAAAAAACAATTGGATTTGGTAAACAAGTAAAAAGCCAAAAAGAAATTAACCAATATGAAATATTTAAAGAATTATTACCACAAGATTTACTAAAATTTGGATTAATTCCTGAATTTATAGGAAGACTTCCAATTATAGCAACATTAAAAGATTTAGATAAAGAAGCATTAATAAAAATACTAGTAGAGCCTAAAAATTCATTGGTAAAGCAATACCAAAAATTATTTGAAATTGATGGAGTAGAACTAGTATTTGAACAAGAAGCATTAGGTGCAATTGTAGATAAAGCAATTGAAAGGAAAACAGGAGCAAGAGGGCTTCGCTCTATTATTGAAGAAATAATGAGAGATATAATGTTTGAGATACCTTCTAATTCTAATATTGAAAAATGTATTATAACAAAATCAACAGTAATAGAAAATGCAGGACCAGAAATAATAATAAATAAAGAAAAAGAAAATAATAAATTTGTTAGTGGAAAGGAAAAAAGACAAATACCACAAAATAATAAAAAAGAAACAGCATAAAATTAAACAAAAGCATAATATTAGAATGCTGGCAAAGTTTAAATAGTTAAATACTAAACTGTACTAAATGCAGTTTAGTATTTTTTATAGATTTGCAAATTAACATAATATATGATAAAATAGAAAGGAAAATCAAATTATGATCAAAGGAGAAATAAATGAGAAAAAAGATATTAATATTAAATGAAGAAATATATAAGCTGAGAGAACAAGGATTTACATATCAAAAAATAACTCAATATTTTAATAATAAAGGAATTAAGGTAAGCTCTGAAACAATAAGAAAAAGATGTAAAAAGATATATCAAGAGAAAGGAAAAAGAGAACCTGATCTAAAAGTAGGAAGAAAAAAAGTAATACAAATACCGGATGAAGAAATATATAAGCTGAGAGAACAAGGATTATCATATGAAAAAATAGTACAATATTTTAATAATAAAGGAATTAAGGTAAGTTCTGCAACAATAAGAAAAAGGTGTAAAAATATATATCAAGAAAAGGGAAAAAAAGAACCTAAGGCATGCATAAATTTACCAGATGAAGAAATATATAAGTTGAGAGAACAAGGATTTACATATCAAAAAATAACTCAATATTTTAATAATAAAGGTATAAAAGTAAAAATTGGAATAATAAGAAAAAGGTGCAAAAAGATATATCAAGAGAAAGGAAAAAGAGAACCTGATCTAAAAGTAGGAAGAAAAAAAGTAATACAAATGCAGGATGAAGAAATATATCAGTTAAGACAAGATGGATTATCATATAGAAAAATAACTCAATATTTTAATAATAAAGGAATTAAGGTAAGCTCTGAAACAATAAGAAATAGATGTAAAAATATATATCAAAAGAAAATAGAAGAAAAACCTGATCTAAAAGTAGGAAGAAAAAAAGTAATACAAATACCGGATGAAGAAATATATAAATTAAGAGAACAAGGATTATCATATGAAAAAATAGCACAATATTTTTATAAAAAAGGAATGAAAGTAAGTTTTGCAACAATAAGAATTAGATGTAAAAGGATGTATCAAGAAAAAGCAAGTGATTATAAAAATAAAAAATCAGACAAAACATCATTAGCTGATTTAGAAAAAAAGTTACAAGAACTTAAAGAAAAGAAGGAAAAAAGTGGAGAACTTTTAGAAGAATATGTGGAGTTAAAAGAAAAATATGAACAACTAAGAAAACAACAAGGAAAAAAAGAAGAAGAAAAATAAATATGAATTTGAAATTTAATTTATTTATACGTAATTAAAGATATAATTAATATAAAATAGGTCAAATGATTAAATACTAAACTGGACTAAATACAGTTTAGTATTTTTTATAGATTTGCAAATCAACATAATACATGGTATAATAAATAAAAGATATATAATACCATTTAAGGAGAAAAAGATGGAAACAAAGATATTGATATCAGATGAAGAAATATATAAATTAAGAAAAAAAGGATTATCGTATAAAAAAATCGAAAAATATTTTGATGATAAAGGAATAATAGTAACTGCTCAAACAATAAGAAACAAATGTAAAAAGATATATAAAGACAAGGGAGAAAAAGAACCTGAGCTAATAGTAAAAAGAAGTATTCCAATATCAGATGAAAAAATATATACATTAAGAGAACAAGAATTGTCATATGAAAAAATAGCCCAATATTTTAAAGGTAAAGGTATAAAAGTATCTCCTACAACAATAGAAAAAAGATGTAAAGAGATATATAAAGACAAAGGGAAAAAAGAGCCTAAGCTAAGAGTAGAAAGGAAAAATCCAATACCAGATGAAGAAATATACGAATTAAGAAAAAAAGGATTATCGTATAAAAAAATAGGAGAAAATCTTAATAATAAAGGAATAAAAATAAGTCCTGCAACTATAAGAAAAAAATGTAAAGAGATATATAAAGAAAAAGGTGAAAAAGAACCTGAATTAATGCCAGAAAGAGAGAATAACGAACAAATACCAGAAAAAATATATCAATTAAGAGAAAAAGGATTGACATATCAAAGAATAGCAAAATATTTTAATAAAGAAGGTGTAAAAGTATCTGTTGGAACAATAAGAAGAAAATGTCAAAAGATATATAAAGACAAAGGAGAAGAAGAACCTAAGGCAATACCCAAAAAAAGAATTCAAATATCAGATAAAAAAATATATCAATTAAGAGAACAAGGATTATCATATCAAAAAATAGCAAAATATTTTAATGAGAAAGGAATAAAAGTAAGCTTTGAAACCATAAGAACTATATGTAAAAGGATATATCAAGAAAAAACAAATGATTATAAAAATAAAAAATTAGACAAAACATCATTAGATGATTTAGAAAAGAAGGTACAAGAGCTTAAAGAAAAAAAGGAAGAAAGTGGAGAACTTTTAAAAGAATATATAAAATTAGAAAAAAAATATAAACAGCAAGAAAAACAAAAAGAAAAGGATGGAGAAGAAAAATAATTATGAGTATAAATTTTGATTATGATGAATTAATAAAATTACAGAAAAAATATAGGGAAGGGAAAATAAAAGAGGAAGATATTCCAGAAGATAAATTAAATCAACTTAAAAAATTATATCGTAAGCAGATAAATATTATTGAAAATTCTATAAAAGAGGACAAGAAAGAAATACTAAAAATAAGAAAAAATATTTCAAATAAATATTAAAAAGAGATACTAAAAAGTATCTCTTTTTAAGTATAATGGACATTCTAATATTAATATATTTTATAAGGGGTGTATTATGAAAATAATATCCATAAAAAGAAAAAGTATATTCAAAATAAGTATGTTAATTGTGTTTATAGTAATGGTAGGAGTGTTTTCAACATCATTTGGTATGCAAAGTTATTATAAATTAGACTTTTCAACTGGATTAGTAACAGCAAGTAAATTAAATGTAAGAAGTGGACCAAGTACTAAATATCCTATAGTAACAACAGTAAATAAGAATGAATATGTTAGAGTGTTAGCAGGTATAGGAACTTGGTATGTAATACAAACAGATGGAGATTATATAGGAGCAGTAAGCCAGCAATATATAAAAGCAATTTATCCAAATAATTCAGGAAATATAGGTGGAAGTTCAACAGGAGGTAATACATCAAATAATACAGTAACTTCTAGTAGTATGAATACCGATGAAAAAGAAGTTTTTAATTTAATTAATAAGCAAAGAGCAAATAATGGGTTGGCAGCATTAAAAATTGATGAGGAAGTACAAAGAGTAGCAAGAATAAAAGCAGAAGATATGGTTACTAATAATTACTTTTCACATCAATCACCAACATATGGTTCTCCATTTGATATGTTAAGAAGTTTTAAAATATCTTATAGAACAGCAGGAGAAAATATAGCTGCTAATTCTAGTAATAGTGGAGCTGTAAATGCTTGGATGAATTCTTCAGGACATAAAGCTAATATTTTAAATAGTAGTTACAATTATACAGGAATAGGAGTAGTTAATAGTCCTAGATATGGAAAAATATTCGTTCAGCAATTTATTGGAAAATAATATATTATGAAGTGATGTAAATGAAAGAGATAAAATATCAGAGAAATAAAGTTATAGATTATGCAAATAAATGGGCACTTTTGCGTAATCCTAAATATTATAACTATGATTCACAAGGAGGTGATTGTACAAACTTTGCCTCTCAATGTATTTTTCAAGGAAGTGGAATAATGAATTATAGTAAAAATAATGGGTGGTACTATATTAATGGTAATGAGAAATCACCGTCATGGACAGGAGTAGAATTTATTTTTAAGTTCTTAACTAAAAATAAATCTGTTGGGCCATACGGTATAGAAGTAGAAAAAGAAAAAATAGAACTTCGGTGATATTGCACAATTATCTTTTGATGGAGAAAAATGGATGCATACATTAGTTATTATAAATATAGAAAATAAATTTAGTTTAACAGGGATTAAAATTGCTTCACATACTTATGATAATTATAATAAATCAATTTCAGAATATTTTTTCCAAAAAATTAGATTTATTCATATAGAAGGTGTAAGAAAGTGGTCATAATCAATATATAAAAAGATAGAGTTCATATATATTATTTTTTTAAATGTAAAGAGATAAAATATATGATCACTATCTATTTTTTATATTTTTTTAAAAAATAAATTAAAACATTGAAAGGGAAATTTTGATATGATAGAATAAAAAAGAAGAAATAGTAGATGCTAAAATAGGAGGAAACGTTTATGAAAAAGATGTTAATCATAATAGTAATTTTAGCAGTTATATTAATAAGTATGATAATTTATAAAAATATGGCTATTGGTAGTAAAAATAATATAAATATACAAGAAATTTCAAACATTGAAGAAAGTATCTCAAAAATATATTTATGGAAAGAATTAACTACTGAAGCATTGCCTGAATTTGATAATATAAATAATGCAACAGATTTATGGGTTTGGGAAGTTGTAAAGAAAAATATAGAAAAATTTGAAGTAAGTTATGAAGAAATAGAACAAAAATCAAAGGAATTATTTGGACAAAATTTTAGTAAAGAATTTCCTAGAAGTGGAAATCAAAGTTTTGAATATAAAGAAGATAATATATATTTAGCAACAGAAGTAGTATTAAACCAATTAGAGGATGATTTTATTATATCAAATATAGACAAAAGACAAGAAGAATATGAAATAGAAATTATAGAATACTTAGAAGATTATTCAAATGAAGACAAAATAATTATTAGGAATTTACAAAATGAAGAAATTGGACAAGTTAATATAAATGATAGTGAAACTAACATACAAGAAATTGTTAAGAAAAATGTAAGTAGATTTAATAAAAAGAAATTATATTTTAAAAGAAAAGATAATAATTTAACTATACAAAAAGTTGAAAAGATACAGGAGTAAGAAATGTTAGAAGAATTAGAAAAATGCAAGATATGTCCACATCAATGTAATGTTAATAGAAAAAAAGGAAAATTGGGTAGATGTAAGTCAACAGAAAAAGTGAAAATGGCATTATATTCAATCCACAATTTTGAAGAACCATGTATTAGTGGTAAAAATGGTTCAGGAACTGTCTTTTTTTCTAATTGTAATTTGAATTGTATCTTTTGCCAAAATTACGAGATTAGTCAGTTAGGAAAAGGAAAAGAAAAAACAATTGAAAAGCTAGCAGAAATCTTTTTAATTCAGCAAAAAAGAGGAGTAGAAAATATAAATTTAGTAACACCAACTAGCTATGTACCACAAATTATAGAAGCAATTAAGATAGCAAAAAGAAAAGGGTTAAACATTCCTATTATTTATAATACAAATGGCTATGAAAATGTGGAAACTTTAAAATTATTAGAAGGATATATTGATATTTATTTACCAGATTTAAAATATTCTGAAAATGACTTAGCTAAAAAATATTCAAAAGTAGATGATTATTTTGAAATAGCGACAAAAGCAATTAAAGAAATGATTAGGCAAGTAGGAGTACCAAAATTTAATGAAAAGGGTCTTATACAAAATGGAGTTTTAATAAGACATTTAGTATTACCGAATCACATTGAAAATAGTAAGAAAGTTTTAAAATGGATCAAGGAAAATACTCCAAAAGAAATTTATATCAGTGTGATGGCCCAGTATTTTCCAACTTATAAAGCAAAAGAAGATAAAAAACTAAATAGAAAACTAACAAAGAAAGAATGGGAAGAAATAGAAAATTATATAGAAGAACTTGAAATTCAAAATGGATATTTGCAAGAATTAGGAGAACATGAAGATGAATATGTGCCGAACTGGCAGATATAATCACATATAATATTAATACTTTTATAAATATTAACATAAAAAATGCAAAAATTTTTGGTAATAAAAAAACGAAATGTGGCAATAATCGCAAATATGAAATTTTCTTTGTATTTACCGTTTTTCTAAAATTCATTAAAAATACTTGTCAAAATTATATTTAAATACTATAATTTTGGTAGAGATAAATAGGAAAAGGAACAAAGCAAAATGAAATATAATAATGGAAAAAGAAATAAATTAAGTCAAATTTTAAGAAATATAAGAGTAAGAAAGTTTAAAAAAATATTAGACGAAAATAATGCAGATATTGAAAGTATATATAAAACTTATACGGACAGTCATAAAAAAGGAAAATATGATAAAGAGGTTATAAATTATTTATTAGATCTTTGCATTGATAAGGCACAAAAAGATAGTGTATCATCGGAAATTCTTGTTGAAATATGGGAAAAATATATTCCTAAAGAAATACAGAATGAAAAAATAGAAAAAATTTTAGATTTAGTAGATCCTTTTTATATTGATAAAATATGGAAACGAACAGATATAGAAGTTCAAAAAGGAAATATTGAGAAAATACTCAATAGTAATATTAAATATAAATCGTCTATATGGAGAGAAACGTCGCCTGAAGTGCAAAAACAATATAGTTTTTTGCTACCTTCACTAATTAAAAATAGTGATAGCCCATATTCTGTTTGGAGTCATACTACTTCGGAAGTGCAAGATGAAAATGGAAACTTGATATTAAATGTACTTGAAAAAGCAGGCAAAAATCCAGACAGTCTATTAGTACAGTTTACATGGCCAATGGCTAGTGAAAAGATACAACGAGAAAATTTTGAAGAAGCGATAAAGATAGTTGGCATAGATAAAATATGGCAATACACATGTAAAGAAGTTCAAAAAGAAAATTTTAATAAACAGCTAGAATTGATAAAAAAAGACTCAAAATTATTAGATACCATATTAAAAAGTACAAACAAAGAAGTATTAAAAGATGAAAAAAATATTTTTCATATAATGAAAATTACATATCCAAATTCAGAAGAAAAAGAAATTGTTCAAAAAGTTAATACATATATGAATATATTAAATATAAATGAAAATTTGCACGAAACAGTTAATCTAAATATTTTTGATGATAGTATTATAAAAACACTGAAATTTGAGAAACTTGCGAGAATCACAACTTATCCGGATATACAAGATAAAATTATAAAAGCAAGCAAAAATACACATAATTTACAAATAATAGACACAATAATTAGAAATAGTGAAAACTGGGTAATTGAATTAAATAAAATATTAGATAATATAGATCAATACGAGGATTTATTAAATAATATATCAATTGAGGATTTGAATGACAAAAAAATATCAGACAATTTGGTTAATATTTTATCAGGAGATAAAAATTATTTTAACATAACAAATACTGATGAAGTTAAAAATTTTGATAGCATAAAAAAAGAAATGTGCATGAAAATATTAAATGGTCAAGAAGTAGAAGGTTTATCAGAATTGTTTCAAGATTTTAATGAAGAAAATCGTTTTTCAATACTTCAATTAGCATATGGAATAGATATTAATGAAGCTACAGATATAGTTAAAAAATACGGGGAGGAGATACAAAATTTAGATAATTTAACAGATGAAGATAAAAAAATACAAAATATAGTTATTGGCATAAAAAGAATATTAGAAGCGGAAAATATAGAAGACATATATGAAAAAAACGTAGAAATAATAAAAAATTGGAGTGAATCAATAAATTACTCAAGTATAGCAGATGTTGAAGCAAAGTGTATCAATATGTATGGCAGAATGTACGAAAATAGTTTATATAAGCCTAAAAGTTCAGAAAAGCAAGAGAGCGAAAAATATATAGATGATGAACGGACAAGAACATAAGATTGAAATTTATGATGTAAATTCAGAATTCAATATGTTTGTACGTAGCGAAGGAGCATATACATCCTGGAAAGAGCCAGAAGATTTTCTAGAAGCTCTAAATATACCTAATACATCTTATCATGGAAATTGCAAATCATATATAGGGCAAAATTCTATAGCACTTGCCCGACCAAAGCGGACCAATATTTGGGTATTCACAATGCAAAAAAAATACAGTTTTATTAATGGCTCCCTGGGATATTGCTTCTAGTAACGCAAATACTTCCTTCTCAACAAGTAGTGTTAAATGGAATGATGTTTCAATAATGGGAATACAATTTAGAACTCCCAAAAAAATGATAGATTATACCAGACATGGACATAATGAAATAGTAAGTGAAAGATTACAATATAACGAACAAGGAAAATATGAAAAAGACATCCCTCAATTCGTAGTATGGATAAAAGAAGATAAAAATGAAAATAGAGAAGAAGATGATAGATGGCGAATGACTAAAAAGGCAGCATCACAATTAGGTGTACCAATCGTAGTAATAGACAGAGAAAAATATGCAATAAGAGAAACCGAAAAAATAAAATTAATGGAAGAAATTTTTTTAGGAGAAAAAGAAAATACATTAGGACTAAGAGATGAAGAATTACTAGAAAGAATGATAGTAGAATTTGAAAATAATAAAACAGGATTAATGTATGCATCAGAAGAATTAAAACAAAAGTATTTTACAGATGAAAAAAGAGAAAAAATGATAGAAAATATAAAAAATCGAATTAAAGAATTTGAACAAAATGATCCTGAAAGATATAAAATATGTGTGAAATCAATGGCTGACATATTAGAAGGAGAAATTAATAAAGGAAAATCAAATGTAGGTCATAAAATTATTGATATAAATCCAATATTTTATCAAAATTTGGATGAATTTAATGATAAATTACGACATCTAAATGAAAATGTACAAACGAATGAAGAACAAGTAAAAATGTTAGGTAAAAAAGAAGAAAGATTAAAAACATTTAAGACTATGCAAGCTATAAATCAAACTCCTTATTATGATAATAATAAGCTACATTCAATAGAGCATATTGAAAAAGTAATATATTTTTCATCATTGTTAGCCAAAAATGAAGGATTGGCACGGAAAAGCTACAAATTTATTATTAGCAGCTGCAGCATTTCATGATAGTGGTAGAGATGGACAAGATGGAAATAGGAATCATGCAGAAGCAAGTGCTATAGAAGCTAAAAAATACTTTGAAAGCAATAAAAATAATTCTTTTGGAGTTAATCAAGAAGATATACCTATTATACAAACAGCAATTCATTATCATGAACATAATGAAAAGGAAATAGGAAAATTAGATGAAGAAAAAATAAAAGAATTATGTAATGTATATGGCGTAAAGCCTAGTGAATTTGAAAGTACAAAAAAAATATGTGAATTATTAAAAGATGCAGATGCATTAGATAGGACAAGATTTTCACGAACAGGAAGACTTAATCCAAAATATTTAAGGAGTAAATCGGCTTCTAAAATTTTAAAATATGCTTATTCTATAAATAAATGTTTAGCAAGAAACATATTAACAACTATTTATGAAGTGCCAAGAGAGGAAAAGGAATTATATAAAGATCCAATAGAATTTTTAAGAAAAAAAAGAACAGACATGAATATCGGTTATAAAGAACCACATTTATCATTTGAAACTCGAATGAAGGAAGTCTTTATGTTTAATGAGTTATATTTAGGAAACAACACACCTCAAAAGGATATAGCGAGTAAAAATAATAAAAATGAAGCTTTAATTCGTACATACGAAAAAATGCAAATTACAACTGCAGATGTAAAAGATATATATAATGAATTAAAACAAGAAAAATTAAATAAACCAACACAAGAACAAAAGAAGGATTTGGAGGGATATGATTACGATGGCTAAATTAACAAATGAAACTTATTTAGAAATTTATCAAGTCTTGAATAAGTTAGGCGATAATTACATAGACAAACTTCCAAAGAATTTGTATTATTTAATACAAGATAAAGCATCGGTAGTATATACACAAAACGGAAACGATATAAAGATTACTAAAGAAGCAATGGCATTTATAGCATTACTTCATTATAATTATTGGTGTAATTCTGAAGCGGAAAAAGAAAGATTAAATAGTATATTTAAGCAAAATGAAAAAAATGCCAACAGGGAGTTGAGAGAAAAATATAATCCAGATGATATATTTAAAAACAAACAGGAAATTAAGAATAAAGAACTAACAAAAGAAAAGAGTTTAATAGTTGTTCAAGAAGAAAAATGGTATAATAAGATTATTAATTTTATAAAAAATATATTTAGAAAGGAGACAATTTAATGCAAGAGAATAAAGAACAAGATAAAACAAAAAAACAAATGGACTTACTTGAAAAAAGAACGAAAGATGTCATTACTATATTTGGTACAGATGAAGATAAGAAAAGAATAAGTGATGATGAACGAGATGAAAGATAAAAAACGAAGAATCTAATATGTAAAAAAATTGAACTTTTAATAAAAATAAATTATACTTGTGAATAACTATTGAGCAAAAGCAAATAATCACCATATATTACTAATCAAAATTGTCAAATGAGAAAGAATCTAAATTTACTCTTTTTTGCTGTAATATTAATAAAATAATTTACAATAAAAAATGCAGTGATATACTTTGAATATAAAATAATAAAAGGAGATATAAAAAATGAAAATTAAAGTAATTGCATCAACAAAAGTAGGATATGAATTACCAAAAGAAGAAGCATTAGATTTTTCAGGGAAATCAGCAGGGATTTGTTATTTGCCAGATACTATTGAAACTTTATTTTTAGAACCAAAAGAGAAAACTAGAAGAAGATATAAAATGAACTTAGAATCAGGCCATCATAGCGTTTTTGGTCATGCAACTTATAATTTAATTTTAGAAGGTGTTCCAAAAATCATTGCAATGATTTTAAATAATGAAAAAATATATAATACTTCTGAAAAATCAGCTAGATATACAAAAATGCAACCATCAAATAAAGAAAAAGTTTTATATGAAAAATGGATAGAAATTTATAAAGAAATAATTAGTAAAGAATATCCCAAAATTGAAGAAAAAAGAGTTCAAAAATTAGCTCAAGAGAATGCAAGATATTTAATAAGTGTATTTACTCCAGCAACAATAATGGAGTATACAGTTAGTTTTCAACAATTAAATTTTATAGTGAGTTGGTTTGAAGATTATATTGAAAAAGAACCAGAAAATAATTTTTCAAAACAATTAAAAAGTGCTATGAGAGAATTTTTAAAAGCTCTTCCAGATTTAAAAGTTGAAAAATTAAATCCAAGAATAAAAGGAAAACCACTTTCATTATTTGCAAAAAGAGAGCGTAAAGAAGAATTTGGAGAAAATTATTGTACAACATATTTAGCAAGTTTTTCTGAACTTGCACAGGCTCAAAGACATAGAACATTATATTATGAAATATCATTGTTGGACAAACCTAGATACTATATTCCGCCAATAATTAGAAATACTGAATTAGAAAATAAATGGATAAAAGATATATCTTCACTAGAAGAATATTATCCTCAAGGAATGCTATTAAAAATAAATGAAAGAGGAACTCTAGAAAATTTTGTCTTAAAATGTACAGAAAGATTATGTGGTGCAGCACAACTTGAAATTATGAAACAAACAGAAGAAACTATGAATAAGTATTTAGAAGCAACAAAAAATGATGAAGTAATACATAATTATTTATTACCTTATTCAAAAGGTGCAAGATGTACTTTCCCTGGATGGAAATGCACAATGCCATGTGTATTTGGAGGAAAAGATGCTATGAGTAGAAAAATATAAAAGGAGAATAAAATATGTTAAGTATAATAGTAGCAAAGGCAAAAAATAATATAATAGGGAAAGATAATAAAATTATATGGGATTTACCAGAAGATTTAAAACATTTTAAAGAATTAACAGAAGGGCATACAATTATTATGGGAAGAAAGACTTTTGAATCTCTAGGAAAAATATTACCAAATAGAAGACATATAATATTTAGTCAGAATTTAAATTTGAAAATAAATAATGAAAATGTACAAGTAGTGCATTCTTTATTGGAAATACAGGAGCTTATCGAAAGTAACGAAGAAGCATTTGTTATTGGAGGCTCTATGATTTATAATTTATTAATGCCATATGTTAAAAAAATGTACGTAACAGAAATTGATGAAGAATTTAAAGGAGATAGATTCTTTCCTAAAATAAATATGGATACATGGAGAGAAGTTGAGAGAATTAAAGGAATAAAAAACCAGGAAAACAATCTTAATTATGAATTTGTTACTTATGAAAGAATTTAATAAATATAATAGATTTTGGTTAAACTAAAATTATCTAAAATAAAGGAGATAGAAATGTTTAAACCAAAATCTATTTATTTTGAAAAAGAAATATTACAATATCCATTAGGAAAAGAATTAATGAACAAATACAAAGAAATTCCTAAGGTAGAGATTCAAAATCATAATAATATTGAAGAAATGAGAAAAAAAGAAAATAAAGAATTTCCAAATATGAAAAGAAATTTAATTATTGGAGTTAGGAAAACACATAAATTTGTAGAAAATCACAAAACGTCAGATTTTTTAGTTCCATATACTTCATCTGGATGTACAGCTTCTTGTATGTACTGTTATTTAGTTTGTAATTATAACAAATGTGCTTATTTAAGATTGTTTGTCAATAGAGAACAAATGATGGAAAAGATTATAAAGACATCAGAAAGATCTGAAAAAGAATTGACATTTGAAATAGGGAGCAATAGTGATTTAGTTTTAGAAAATACAATTACAGGAAATTTACCATGGACAATTGAAATGTTTAAAAATACGTCTAAAGGTTTTTTGACATTTCCAACTAAATTTGATATGGTAGATGATATTTTAGAATTAGACCATAAAGGAAAAATTATAATAAGAATGAGTGTTAATCCAGAAGAAATTATAAACAAAGTAGAATTTGGGACTTCTAGATTAAAAGGAAGAATTGAAGCAATAAATAAATTAAAAGAGGCAGGTTATAAAATAGGAATTTTAATTGCACCAGTAATATTAGTAGACAACTGGAAACAATTATATCTAGAATTAATTCAAAAATTAAATAAAGAATTATCCCAAAAAGTAAAAAAAGATGTTTTTTTTGAAATTATTTTTATGACATACAGTTATGTTCATACAAAAATAAATGAAGAAGCATTTCCAAATGCAATTAATTTATACAATAAAGAGATTATGACAGGGAGAGGAAGAGGAAAATATATGTATAAAAATGATGTAAGGAAAGATGGTGAAATTTTTTTAAGAGAACAAATGAATAAATATTTTCCTAATAATAAAATTGAATACATTGTATAATAAATAGTTTAAAAATTCAGATGAACCAAATTGAAAAATATTGACAGTAATTATTTATATACTATATAATTATGAAGAAAAAAAGAAGAACTATTTATGGAGGAAGAGTATGGCAAAGGGAAAACATAGCAAAAAAGATATAAAAAGTGAAAAACGTATAAATAAAGTAAAAAAGAATATTAGTTTTACAAAAAAAATATTATTAATAATATTAGTAATAATTTTTATAGTAAGTATATCAGTATGTGCATTTTTTATATATAATAAATATAAAAATAAGAGTGATAATGAAGAGTTAAATAATTTTATAAGTGATACTGATACCAAAATTGAAAATGATAATAACAATGAAAGAATTACAAAAGTAAAAGAATTACAACAAGAAAATTCAGATATTGTTGGCTGGCTAGAAATAGAAGATAGTAAAATAAATTATCCTGTATTACAATGCCAAGATAACGAATTTTATATGACGCATAATTATAAAAAAGAATATTCAGTAGATGGGTCATTATTTTTAGATAAAGATTATGATTGGAATTTACCAAGTACAAATCTTTTAATATATGGACATAATAATAGAGGAAGTGAAGAAATGTTTGTAGGGCTTATGAACTACAAAGACCAAAATTACTATAAAGCCCATAAAACAATACGATTAACTACTGACAAAGAAGATGCAGAATATGAAATAATAAGTGTATTTTTATCAAGAGTGTATTATAAATCAGAAAAAAATGTATTTAGATATTATTACTTTATAAATGCACAAAACGAAACAGAATTTAACAATTTTGTAAATAATGCTAAAAAGGAAAGTTTATATAATATAGATGCAACAGCACAATATGGAGATCAACTTTTAACACTTTCTACATGTTCATATCATACAACAGATGGAAGACTAGCAATAGTAGCAAGAAAAATTATACAATAGTGTTATAAACAATTAAAATATAATAAACAATGCTATGTTAGTTTGAAACATAGAGCTCAAAAACAAAAAACATATTGACATAAATATCCAAAAAAATGTGAAATTTGAAAATTATGTTAAATTATGTTATAATAACATTAGACTAAACTCTAAAACTCCATTTTTCATCAATGTTTAGTTTAATATTAAAAATAATTTTTTAGGAGGAATTTCATCATGAAAAAAATACGGAGAGTTTGTTTAATAGTCCCTTGCTTATATGCTGTATTAATCACATTAGTAATATTTTTATTTGGTAAATTAGATAATTTTAGCATCATACTTCTATTTATGAATTACTTCATATTGATTATAAATTTTATAAGTTATAAAAGAGAAAGTGAACGAATATATAAAATATATGAGAAAGGCTTTAAATATTTGAAATTTGTTCATAAAGAAAGATATAAACTTTATCTTATTGGAAGTAGTAAAGAAAAAATCGAAAGATACTCTACAGAACTTGAAAGATGTGGGACAATGATGTTAGATGAAGGAAAATATATTATTTCTAATAACTTATTGACCAAAAAAAATATTAAAAAAATACAAGAGATGATGGAACAAACCAAAAAGATGATGACTACTATTAGCTAAGATAAGCGGGCTTTATAGCTCGCTTATTTTTAATGTAAATAATCTTCCGGCTGTGCCGGTAGTA
>CANRCM010000010.1 GCA_947629085.1 uncultured Clostridia bacterium | reverse complement strand
AGTATAGGAGAGTATGCATTTGAAAATTGTTATAATCTAACAAAAGTAAATTTACCAAGTAACTTAGAGACAATATCAGAATGTACATTTAGCGAATGTCATTCATTAGAAGAAATAACAATACCAGACAGTGTAACAAGTATAGGAGATTATGTTTTTAGAGGATGTAGTAATTTAGAAGGAATAAATGTAGAAGAGGAGAATCAAAATTATAAAAGTATAGAAGGAATATTATTTAATAAAGAGGAAACAATCTTGATAAAATACCCAGAAGGAAAGAAAGATATATCTGAATATGATATACCACATACAATAGAACAGATTGTAAATTATGGATTTAGTAACACGCAGTTAACGACAATAATAATACCAGACAGCGTAACAAGTATAGGAGAGTATGCATTTGAAAGTTGTTATAATCTAACAAAAGTAAATTTACCAAGTAACTTAGAGACAATATCGTATGGAACATTTAAAAATTGTGACGAAATAAAAGAAATCACAATACCAGACAGCGTAACAAGTATAGGAGAGTATGCATTTGAAAATTGTTATAATCTAACAAAAGTAAATTTACCAAGTAACTTAGAGACAATATCAGAATGTACATTTAGCGAATGTCATTCATTAGAAGAAATAACAATACCAGACAGTGTAACAAGTATAGGATACGGTGCATTTGAATATTGTAATAATCTAACAGATATATATATTAATAATACTCAAGATAAATTAGAACTAGCAGATTGGTCATGGTGGGAATGTAATGCATATATTCATTATAGTGATTGTAAACATTTAATTAATGCAGAAATAGAGGATCCTAATATCAAAATAAAGAATGTAAGTGACAATTTAGAAATTGGAGATGCTAAAGAAATTGAATGTAAACAAGATTATAAATTTAAAATAGTTAATGAATCAGAAGAAATAATAAAAGATAAATTAATAACTATTAAATCACAAGGAAAATTTACAAATGGTGAAGAATATTATGAATTTATATATCCAGATGATCAAGGAATATATA
The DNA here is from genome assembly GCA_947629085.1 of uncultured Clostridia bacterium. GTDB lineage: Bacteria > Bacillota > Clostridia > TANB77 > CAG-508 > CAG-269. The sequence goes on along the minus strand of CANRCM010000010.1, from coordinate 29,789 downwards.
CGATAAGTAATGTAAATAGAGATAAAACCATAACATTTATAGATCAGATAGAAAATCAAACTCAATTAGTTGCTGAAGATAAAAACGGAATAAAGTGGAATTATACATATGAAGATGGAAATGCAACAAATGTATATTATTATAGTGGAAATATTGGAGACACATTAGATATTCCTTCAGAATTAAATGGATATCCAGTAAAAAGCCTAAATAAAACTGATGGAGATTCAAAAAATATATTAGGAGAAAATCCATGGAATAATTCTGCTATTGCTAAAAATATTAAAACTATAAATATACCAAATAGCATAGATACAATAAAAAGATATACGTTTGCACAATTTAAATCTTTAAGAAATATTAATATACCAAGTAATGTAATACATATAGAAAATAATGCTTTCTACAATTGTGAAAATTTAACAGATATATATATAGATAATTTAGAAGAAAGTGTAGATTTTGAAGATGGATGGAATCCATATGGATATGTACATTGTAAAGATTGTAAACATGATATCAAATTTGAAAAATACACAAATATTTATACAACAGTAGAAGAAATAAGTAACAATGTAGAAAATGGACAGATAAATTGTAAAGAAACATATAAGTTTAAGTTATTAAATAAACAAGGAAAAGTTATAACTAGTGAAAGAGTTTTTGTAAGCTTTACAGGAGAAGATATTGATTATGATGATTATGACAGAATTAGAAGAAGCTTAAATAATGCTAGTTATATGTTTACAAATGCCGAAGAAGGGGTATTTGAAATTAAGCCAGATGAAGAAGGAATATATACAATAGACAGTGTACACAGAAATGCAACAATAATAGTAGGATCATATCAAGCTGAAGACGAAAACGGAATAACATGGAATTATAGTTATGAAAATGGAAAAGCAACAAATGTATATTACGAGAGTGGAGAATTAGCGCAAACAGTTGAAATACCAAATACATTAAATGGATGTCCAGTAATAAGTCTATACAATAAAGAAGAAGTAAAAAGTATATTTGAAAAAGCTGAAAATAAATATAATATTACTAGTGTCAAATTACCAGAAGGTATAGAAACTATTAATAACTATGCTTTCTATAAAATGAGTAGTTTAAAAAATATAGAATTACCAAATAGTATGACTAAAATAGGATATGCAGCTTTCTATAATTGCGATAATTTAACTTCAATAGAAATACCTCAAAATATGACTACTATAGGAAAATGGTCTTTTGCAGGATGCAGCAGCTTAAATAATATAGTAATACCAGATAATGTAACATCTATAGGAGAATCTGCATTTAGTATGTGTAAAAGCCTAAATAATATACAATTACCAGGTAGCATAGGTGTTATAGATAAAAATCTATTTAGATATTGCAATAATCTACAAAACATAGAAATACCAGATGGAATAACAAGTATAAATGAAGATGCATTTAATGGTTGCTCTAATTTAATAGATGTAAAAATATCAAACAGTGTAACAAATATACAAGACAGAGCATTTCAAAGTTGTAGAAATTTATTAGAAATAAATATACCTAGTAGTGTAAAAGAAATTGGAAAAGCATTTAATGATTGTTATAATCTAACAGATATATATATTAATAATACTCAAGATAAATTAGAACTAGAAGATTGGTCATGGTGGGGATGTAATGCTTATATCCATTATGCTGATTGTCGACATTTAGTAGATATAAAAGTATATACAGAAGAAGATGTACAAATAGTTTCTCAAACAAACAATATAAAAGATGGAAAAATTAAATGTAAAGAAACATATAAATTTAAAATATCAAGAGAAGCAGAAGAAGTTAATACAAATTTAAAGGTTGTAGTAAGAAAAAAATCAAATATAGGCTGGACTAGCGAAGAAATTTATCCAGATCAAGACGGAGTATATACAATAGAGAACATTAATAGAGATACTGTAATAGGAATAGGAGATAGATATAGATCAGCAACAGATGAAAATGGTCTAACATGGGAATACTCTTATGTAAACGGTAAAGCAGAAGATGTACATTATAAATTTAATGAAAACAAACAAGTTCAAGAAACTATATATATACCAGAAACTTTAGACGGTTATAAAGTAGTTAGTATATATAATCCACAAAATGATGAACTTAATGGAAATAATAAAGAATATACAGGATACAATATATTACCAGGAATATCTGATCAAGTTAAAAAGATTGTTATGCCAGATAATCTAGAAAAAATAGGTGAAGGAGCTTTTAGAGATTGTTATAATTTAATAAGTATAGATATAAATATGGCAAACATAACAGATATAGAAAGTTATGCATTCTTGAACTGTTCAAGCCTACTAGAGTTTAAAATACCAGATACGGTAACACATATAGGAAAATTAGCTTTTTCGGGATGTAATAGCCTAACAAACGTAAAAATACCTGAAGGAATTATAGATATTGAAGAAGGAGTATTTAGAAATTGGAGAGATCTTACTAAAGTAGAAATGTCAAATACAGTTGTAACTATAGGAAAAGAAGCTTTTGCAAGATGTGAGAGTCTAACAAGTATAGAAATACCAGATACTGTACAGATTATAGGGGAAAATGCTTTCAATGGATGTACTGATTTGATAGAGGTAAAAATATCATCAAATGTTAAAACTATAGGAAGTGGTGCTTTTGCAGATTGTAAAAGTTTAAGAAGTATAAAAATTCCAAAAGGAGTAGAAAATATAGAAAGAAATGTATTTGCAGGATGTACTAATCTAGAAACAGTAGAACTTGAAGAAGGAGTAAAAACAATAGGAGATGGAGCTTTTAGTAGATGTAGCAATTTAGCTAATTTCCAAATGCCAAAAACTGTTGAATATATAGGAGCAGAAGCATTTTCAGAATGTACAAAATTAAAAACAATAGTCATTTGGGAAAATGTAAATACTTTAGATAGAAGAGTATTTGCTAGATGGGAAAATTCACAAACTATAAATATCAAAGCAAATGAAGTACCTGAAGGATGGCATAAAGATTGGAATAAAGATTGTGATGCAAATATTGTATTTGGATATACTGGAGATTAATATGGTTATCTAAATCAAATTGAATATACCATAATTCAATAATATACAAAAGAATAAACAGTATAAAACCTACGGGCTGGAGTAATCCAGTCCTTTTTATGTTTAAAGTAATAAAATAGTCTAAAAATGTCATAAAAATGTAAATAATATTTAATATTTTAGAGTTAAATGAACTAAGCTGTTCTTCCCTAGCTATAGATTTTAAAGTGCTTGTAATATTTAAGAAATCGGGAAAAATTTCCATTGAAAAGTATTAAATAATAGCTTAATATATAAGTAGGAATATTGTATAAACAAAGCAAGAGAGGATTATAATATGAAGCAGAAAATTGAAAAAATAAGAAACAAAAAAATAGTAATAGCCTTAATGGAATATTTAATAGCATTAGGGTGTCTTATTACATTGTTTGTTTTAATAACACCAAAAGAAAGGATAACAGATAATGCACATTCATATTCAAAGCCAGAAGAAGTAAGTGAATATAGAATAGAAAATGAATATATGACGAGAATAAGACCTTTAACAGAATATGAAACCTTTAAAGAAATTGCTGTTAATACGTTAAAAAATAAATATAATGAGCAATATGAAATAAAGGTATATTCTGATGCAGAAAAAACAGAAGAAGTAATAGATGGAAATATAAAAAGTGGGATGGTAATAGAGTGTAGTGTAGAAGATTACACAAGAGAGTATACAGCAAATGTAGTAGGAGATATGACAGGAAATGGAGACTGTGAAATAACAGAATTATCACGAATCATACAACACTTTATTGGAGCAAAACAAATAACAGATGAAGGGCAATTATTATCTGCAGATATAAGTGGAGATGGAATAATAGATATAACAGATATAGGTAGATGTATAAGATATATAATAAACGATGAAATGCCATCAGATAAGTTAGAACCTCAAAGACCAACAATAGAAATAATAGGAGAAGGAAATGAAAATACAGGATGGTATAGAAGTGATGTAATAGTAAAAATAAAAGAGAATGAAGTACCAAATGTAGAAATAGCAAAGACACAAACTACAATAGAGAAGAAATTAGAAGGTGAAGGAAGGGCAACAACAGAAAGTACAACGGAAAAGGAAATAACACTAAATGAAGCAGGAAATTATAAAATAGGAGTTCAAAGTTATACAGCACAGGGTATTAAGTCAGAAAAGAGTGAAAAGACAGTAAATATAGATAAAACAGTACCAGAAATAAAATCTTTAGAAAGAGAAAATATAAATGAGAGTTCATGTAAAATAAACATAAATGCAAAGGACAATAATGGGATAGTAAGGTATAAGATAAGACAAGATAATAGAGAAGAAGAAAATGTAAGAGAAGTAGAAAATAGTGCAGAGATTAATGAATCAGTAACAATAACAGAAAACGGAATATATACAGTAACAGTAGAAGATATAGCAGGAAATATAACAGAAGAAAAGATAGAAATAAAAGATTTAAAATTAGAATATACAGTAACATTTAAGAACGAGGATGGAAGTGTAATAATAGAACAAAATTACAAAGAAGGAGAAAAGTTAGCAATACCACAAAATCCAACAAAAGCAGAGGATGAAACATACACATATGAATTTAGTGGATGGACACCAGAAATAGAAGAAGAAGTAACAAGAGATATAGAATACACAGCAACATATACTAAAACATATAAAAATTACACAATAGTATTTGAAGATGAAGATGGAGAAGTAATATCACAAAAAACGGATTACCATTATGGAGATGAAATTATAACACCGGAAGTAGAATTAACAAAGGAAGAGGATGAAACATATACATATGAGTTTAGTGGATGGACACCAGAACTAGAAAATACAGTAAGTAAAAATGAAACATACACAGCTAAATATGATAAAAAGTATAAAGATTATAAAGTAACATTTAAAAATGAAAATGGAGAAATATTATCAGAAAAAACAGACTATCATTATGGAGAGAAAGTAGCAATACCACAAGATCCAACAAAACCAGAAGATGAAACATACACATATGAATTTAATGGATGGACACCAGAAGTAGAAGAAACAGTAACAGAAAACAAAGAATATACAGCAACATATAGAGAAGTATATAGAGAATATACAATAAGATTTTTAAATGAAGATGGAACAACAATAACACAAAAAAGTGATTATCATTATGGAGATGAAGTAGAAATACCAGAATCACCAGAAAAGCAAGATAATGAAACATATACATATAATTTCATAGGTTGGACACCATCTATAGAGTCTACAGTAATAGGAGATGCAGAATATACAGCTGTATTTGAGCAAAAATTTGTAGAATATCAAGTAATATTTAAACAAGATACGGGAGAAATAATAAATTCTACAAACTATCATTATAATGATGTATTAGTAGTACCAGAAAATCCAATTAAACCATCTACAATGGAAAATGCATATACATTTATAGGATGGACACCAGAAATAGAAGAAGGATCACAAATAAATATAACTAGTAATCTAGAATATACAGCAAATTATGAAGCAGAGAAAATAAATTATAAATTAATATTTTATAATGATGACGATACGGTAATACAAGAAATCACATGTAATTATGGAGATTTAATAAAGTTTCCTACTGCAAGCAAAGAATCAACAGAAGAAATAAAATATGTATTTGATAGTTGGGAAAATTTAGGTACAGAAGAAGTAAGTGCAACACAAATAAATATTAAGTTTAAAGCAAAATATACAGAAGAATATTATGTGGCAAGAGTAGAAGAAGAGCAAGATGAAGAAGGTAATATAGTATTAAAAGGAGAATCATATTTAACATTACAAGAAGCAATACAAAATGCAGGGGACACAGCAAGAACAGTAAGATTATTAAGAAATACAGAAGAATCAGTAATAGTAGATGATGAACAAAATATAACATTAAACTTAAATGGAAAAACAATAACAGGAACAAGAACATATGCAATAAGGACATATGGAGAAATAACAGTAGTAGATAATACAGAAGCAAAAGAAGGAAAGATAATAGCAATATCAGAAGAACAAATAGGATATGGAATACATAATAGAGATGGAAAAGTAACAATAAAATCAGGAACAATAGCAGCAGAGACTTCAAAAGAAAATGGAAGAACATATGCAGTATATAACCAAAGTGAAGAAACATTAACAATAGAAGGAGGAAGTATACTAGCAGAGGCAAAGGGAGAAAATTCAGTAAGTGCAGGAATATATAATTTATCAGGAAAGGAAATAGTAGTAAAAGGCGGATTAGTATATGGAAATGCAATAGCAGAAAGGTCAACAACATACGGAATATATAATGAAACAGAGGGAAAAGTAGAAGTAACAGGAGGTAATATACAAGCAAAAGCGTCATTACAATCTGCAACAACTTATGGAATATATAATAAGATAAGTCAAGAAATAACAATAAGTGGAGGAACGATAGCATCACAATCAGACAAAGGTAATGCATACGGAGTATATAATGAAGAAGGAAAAATAACTGTAACAGAAGGAAAAATAGAAGTAACAGCATATACAGGATACGGAATATATAATAAAGGAGAAATAGAAAAAACAGCAGGAACAGTTACGATGATAGGAACAACAACTTATGGAATATATAATGAAACAGAAAGTAATATGCAATTAACAGGTGGACAAATTAATAGTCAAACGTCAGGAAGTAATGTAAGTGGAATTTATAATAATTCAACCGGAAGTTTAACAATACAAGATGTAATAATTACAGGTGGAGCAAGGGGAATAGATAATCTTAAAGGAAATGTAACAATAACAAATACAAATATTGGAGCAGTAGATGGTATCTATACAAGAAATAATAGTAATACTATAACACTAGAATCAGGAGAAATAACAGCAACGCAAAATGGGATAAATAATAATGCAGGTACAGTAATTATAAAAGAAGTAACAATAAATGCTGAAAAATATGGTGTATATACAACAAAAAATGGAAATACAGAAATAGGAATAAAAGATAATCAAATAAAAATAGAGAAACCATACATTAATGGAAAAGATTATGCTACGTATATAAATTCTACTACATCTGGAAACATAAGATTTTATGATGGAACATTAAGAGGACCAAATACTATATACGGCGGAGTAAGTGATATAGAAGAAAATAGCCAAATTATAACAAGAATAGATGAGACAACTAATGATAAAATAACAACATTACAGGAAAAAATACAAAGTGATGTAGCAAAAATAAAAGAAACGACTTATAAAACATTAGCAGAAGCAGTAGAAAATGTAGAGGAAGGTAAAGAAGAAACAACAACAATAGAAATAATATCAGACTTTGATATATCAACAGCAGTAGAGATACCAGAAAATAAAAATGTAACTATAGACTTAGCAGGGCATAATATAAAAGCATACTCAAAAGGAGGAATAATAAATAAGGGTACATTAGAAATAACAGATTCAATAGAAGAAACACAGGGAATAATAACAAGTGAGATAGGAATAGGAATAAGCAATAAAGGAAAACTTACAATTACAAAAGGAAAAATAAACTCAAATAATTATGGAATATATAACTATAATAATGGTGAAGCAATATTACAAGGGGGAACAATAGAAGCAGAAAATACCGGTATATATAGTGATACAAATGCAAAAGAAGTATCAATAAAAAGCGGAATAATTAAATCAAGCAATTATGGAATATATAATGGTAAAGCATATATTTACGTAAATGTTGGAACAGTAAATGTTTCAGGAGGACAAATAATAGGAAATGATGAAGGAATACATAACTGTGGTTATGGTACTATAAATGTTTCAGAAGGGGAGATACAAGGAGGCACATATGGAATAAATAGTATTAAAGGAACAGTAAATGTTTCAGGAGGACAGGTTATATCTAACAATAAAGATTACTATTCTGCATTATACATAGAAGATGGAACCTTAAATGTAACAAAAGGAACTATAAAAGGACCACAAGGCATTCGTCATTCTAGTTCTCATGTAACAATAGGAATAAAAGATCAAATTGTAGATAATAATAATCCTAATATAGTAGGAGAAAAGTTTGGAATAGAAAATAGTTCTGGAAGCTTGCTTGATTTTAAATATTATGATGGAAAGATTGAAGGAAAAGAAGAGGCAATATATGGGGGTATAACAGAATTAGAGGAAAATAAAAAAGTATCTATCAATAAGGAAAACATAGATAATGAGGAATATAAGGTAGCAACTTTAGTAGATGAAGAAGAATATGAAGCTGGAATAGCTAAAATAGGAGAAAATACTTATAACACAGTATCAAGTTTAAAACAAGCAATGCAAAACATACAACAAAATACAGAGGAAGCAGAAAAAGTAACAATACTAAATGACTTTGAAATGACACAAAGTTTAGGTACTATTAAAAACCAAAATATAGTGATAGACTTAAATGGAAAAACAATAACAGGAATCACACCTATTATAAATAGAGCAAAATTAGAGATAACAGACACAACAGAAAATCATGAAGGTAAAATCATTAATACAATTACAGATGGAATTATAAATACAGGAACAAGTGAACTAAAAGTAACAAAAGGAACAATAGAAGGTAACAGAGATGGGATTAGTAATACATATGAAAATAAAAACATAATAATAGGTATAAAAGATGGAAAAGTTGATAATGAATTAGTAACAATAAAGGGAAATGACTATTCTATATATAAAGGTGCGTATTCAAAACTAAACATGTATGATGGAAGATTAATAGGGTATAGAAACGTTTTTTCTGAATCATATATAAATGAAACAGAGGAAGGATATATAGCATATAATTATAAACAAGATGGTTATAATATAACAGAGTTACAACTAGAAACCCCTGTAGCAAAAATAGGAGAAGAAAATTATTATACTTTAGAATCAGCGATAAATGATGCACAAAGTGAAGAGGCTATAGAAATATTGAGAGATATAGAATTAAAAAATATAGTTATAATACCACAAGAAAAAGAAATAAATATGGATTTAAAGGGACATATAATAAGTGCTAACATGGAAAAGATGATAGAAAATAATGGAACATTGACAATAAATAATAGTAGTAATGTACAAGGAAGTATAAAAAATAAAAAAAGTCAAGGAATAGTAATAGTAAATAATGGAACACTAAATCATAATTCAGGTGAAATTGGTAAAGGTACATATGATATGGCAGTTGCATTACAAAATAATGGAATAGCAAATATATCAGGAGGAAGAGTTGAAGGAGGTAAATATGGAATAGAAAATAGAGATAATAGTACTTTAACAATAAATTCTGGAAGTATTACAGGAGAGTGTGCTATATATAACGATAGTAGAAATGAAATAAATATAGCAGGAGGTACAATAACTGCAGATGACACAGGTAATCATAGTATAAGTACAACATATGGAATATATAATAATGCAGATGCAAAAATAAATATAACTGGAGGAACGTTAAAAAATAGGAGATACTATAATTCAGAACATGGATATGGAATTTATAATAAGGGTAATGGAGATATTTTAATATCAACAACTGGAGAAATATTAATGGAAAAATATTCATATGCATATCCAATATATAATAGTGGTGAAGGAAAAGTAACGTTAGAAAAAGGAACAATATCAGTAAAAGAAACTGAAAATTTAGCATATGGAATAAAGAATGCTGGAAGAGGAAAGATAGAAATTAAAGGCGGAGAAATAGATGTTCAAAGTACTGAAGGAGTGTCATATGGAATAGACAATGGAGTGTCAGGAAGTATAGAAGTTACAAATGGAAGCATAATAGCACAAACAACAGAAGGAACAGCATATGGAATAAACAATATGTCTATAGAAAACTTAAAAATAACAGGAGGAAAGATAAAGGCAGTAGGAACAGAAAGCTATGGGGTATATAATAATTTATCTAATCTAATAATAGGAGAAAATGATGAAGAGGTAAAAACAGATACACCTATAATTGAAAGTGATAACGTAGGAGTATATGTAAATGATACAGATACAAGGTTTAATTTCTATGATGGAAAGATAATAGGAAAACAAGCAATGAATACAGATGCTAATGTTCCAGAAGGATATAAGATATCGAAGAATACAGACGTAGAAACAGGAAGAGAAGTAGCGATGTTAGTTGATAAAGATATTTATATTGCAACATTCTATAATGAGGATAGAACACAAATAATAGCACAAGTACCATTTAAATCAACAGATACAAAGATAAATGAGCCAACTCCACCACAAAAAGAAGGATATGTAGGATTGTGGACAGAATATGAAATAAAAGCTGAAAATATAGAATCACAACTTTATTATGTAGAAGCAAGAAGAAATGGAGGAACGTATACAACAGAGGATGAAAATGGAATAAGTTGGAATTGGACATATCAAGATGGAAAAGCAATAAAAGTATATTACCAAAGTGGGCCATTAGGAGAAACTGTAGAAATACCTTCAAGATTAGCAGGATATCCTGTAGAAAATTGTGCATATTATACTTCTCGGTAGGGGGTATGACAATATATTTAACAAAGCTAATTCTTTCATGAAAAGTAAGATAAAAAATATAAAAATTCCTAAAAGTGTAACAAGTATAGGGAGAAGAGCATTTTATGAAAGTGATAATTTACAAAATATAGAAATGAAAAATGTAACAAGTATAGGAGATTATGCATTTGCAAATTGTAGTAGTTTGACTAATATAGACATACCAAATGTAACAAGTATAGGAGATCATGCATTTGCGTGGTGTGACAAATTACAGAGTATAGACATACCAAATGTAGAAAGTATAGGACAATATGCATTTGCGTCTTGTGACAATTTGCAAAGTATAGACATACCCAATGTAGAAAATATAGGAAAAGGTACATTTAAGAGTAGTGGTTTAACAAATATAAATATGCCAAAAGTAACAAGTATAGGAAATGAGGTATTTTATGGCTGTAATAGTTTAATAAATATGAATGTGCCAAAAGTAACAAGTATAGGAAATGAGGCATTTGCAAATTGTAGTAGTTTAACTAATATAGAGATACCAAATGTAGAAAGTATAGGAGAAGGTACATTTAAAAGTAGTGGTTTAACAAGTATAAATATGCCAGAAGTAACAAGTATAGGATATCATGCATTTGCGTGGTGTGACAAATTACAGAGTATAGACATACCAAATGTAGAAAATATAGGAAATGAGGCATTTTATGACTGTGGAAGTTTAACAGAAACAAATATGCCAAATGTAACAAGTATAGGAAATGAGGCATTTGAAAATTGTAGTAGTTTAACTAATATAGACATACCTAATGTAACAAGTATAGAAGAAGGCACATTTAAGAGTAGTGGTTTAACAAATATAAATATGCCAGAAGTAACAAGTATAGGATATGAGGCATTTGAAAATTGTAGTAGTTTGGCTAATGTAGACATACCAAATGTAACAAGTATAGGAGATGAGGCATTTTATGACTGTGGAAGTTTAACAGAAACAAATATGCCAAATGTAACACTTATACGAGGCGGTGCATTTGATAATTGTAGTAGTTTAACTAATATAGACATACCTAATGTAGAAAGTATAGGACAAAGAGCATTTAGTGATTGTAGTGATTTGACTAATATAGACATACCTAATGTAGAAAGAATAGAATACAGTACATTTAAAAATTGTAGTGGTTTAACAAGTATAAATATACCAACTGTAACAAGTATAGAATTTGTGGCATTTGCAAATTGTAGTAGTTTAACTAATATAGAGATACCAAATGTAGAAACTATAGAAGATGCCGCATTTGAAAGTTGTAGTGATTTGACTAATATAGAGATACCAAATGTAGAAAGTATAGGAGCTAATGCTTTTGCAGATTGTAGTTGTTTGACTGATATAGACATACCTAATGTAACAAGTATAGGAGAAGGCACATTTAAGAGTAGTGGTTTAACAAATATAAATATGCCAGAAGTAACAAGTATAGGAAATGAGGCATTTGCAAATTGTAATAGTTTAACTAATATAGAGATACCAAATGTAGAAAGTATAGGAGAAGGTACATTTAAGAGTAGTGGTTTAACAAGTATAAATATGCCAGAAGTAACAAATATAGGAAATGAGGCATTTAAAGATTGTATAAGTTTAACAAGTATAAAAATACCAACTGTAACAAGTATAGGAGAGTATTCATTTGAAAATTGTAGCAATTTGACTGATATAGACATACCAAATGTAGAAAGTATAGGAGAAGGTACATTTAAGAGTAGTGGTTTAACAAGTATAAATATGCCAGAAGTAACAAATATAGGAAATGAGGCATTTAAAGATTGTATAAGTTTAACAAGTATAAAAATACCAACTGTAACAAGTATAGGAGAGTATTCATTTGAAAATTGTAGCAATTTGACTGATATAGACATACCAAATGTAGAAAGTATAGGAGAAGGTACATTTAAGAGTAGTGGTTTAACAAGTATAAATATGCCAGAAGTAACAAATATAGGAAATGAGGCATTTAAAGATTGTATAAGTTTAATAAGTATAAAAACACCAAAGAATGTAACACTTATAGGAGGATATGCATTTGAAAATTGTAGTTGTTTGACTGATATAGACATACCTAATGTAGAAATAATAGGATCCCATGCATTTAAAAATTGTAGTGGTTTAACAAGTATAAATATGCCAACTGTAACAAGAATAGGATTTGGGGCATTTTATAATTGTACAAGCTTAACAAGTATAAAAATACCAAAGAGTGTAACATATATAGAAGGATATGCGTTTGAAAATTGGACACACGATCAAACAATATATATTGAAGCATCTATAGGACAAGTTTCATGGGGTTATTGTTGGGACGGTGGTTGCCATGCAAAATTTCAATGGGGCTATACTGAAGAGTAAAATATAATGGTATTATAAAAAGATGAAACAAAGAGAAATTTCTTTGTTTCATTTTTTGTCTTTTTAATATTGCAATTTTAGACAATATGTAATAAAATAAAAATCAAATATTAAGTGAAAATAAAAAAAAGTAGAATAAATTCAAAAAAAATGTAAAAAAGTTTTTTTAAGTAGGTTACTAAAAAAGACAAAAACCACAAAGGACAAGTAGTAAAATAGAGCTTATCAAATAGAAGAGGTGGTAAGGATGTTTCAAAATATAAATGAAGATACAATAAATTTTGATAGCGAAAATACAAGAGAAGATAAAAAAAGTGTAAATATATTTGCAAATGTATTTACAAAGAACAATATAATTTTATATCTTGTATCTTTTATGCTATCTTTTGTTGGTTTAGGAGGAGAATTTTCAATATTTAGTATTAGTATGTTAGGTGCATGTTTTGCATCTTCAATACCAGTATTCGGAATTATTGTTTTTTCTTTATTGGGTAATTTTATAAAATTTGGAGTAGATGGATTACTAGGCTATTTTATAACTTCATTAGTTATGGTAGCTAGCTTATTTATACTTAAACCGCGATATAATAAACAAGAAAGAAATGAAAAAATTAAAGTAGGAAAAAATATTTTTATTTCTATATTGTTAATACAAATTGTTAAATTTATGATATCAGGATTTACAATATATGATATGTTATCTACAATTACTTTAGCAATGATAGCTTTAGTATTTTATAAAATATTTGTTAATTCAATTATTGTAATACAAGAATTTTATAAAAAAAGAGCTTTTTCAGTTGAAGAAGTAATAGGAGCGAGCCTTTTGCTTGCTATTGCTGTAGGAGGATTAGGAGACTTAACAATTTATGGTTTTTGTATTAGAAATATATTAAGTATTTTAATTGTAATGATACTTGGATGGAAAAATGGGATATTAGTAGGAACAACGTCTGGAGTTACAATTGGGGTAACTTTAGGTGTAATATCTGGTTCAGAACCAATTATGATAGCAGCATATGCAATTTCAGGAATGATAGCAGGAATTCTAAATAGATTTGGAAAACTTGGAGTTGTAATAGGATTTACATTAGGTAATGTAGTTCTTGCATATGTATCAAATGGGTATACAGTAGAATTAATACATTTTAAAGAAATTCTTATTGCATCAATCGGATTGCTTGCTGTTCCAAAAACATTACATATAGATATTGAGGAATTTATAGGAGATAAAAAATTCTTACCAATTATACCAAGTAGGGCTTTAAATAGAAGTAAAGAAATGGCAGAAAATTTAAATAATGTATCAGAAGCAATTCAGGAGATGGCAACAACATATAGATCAGCAGAAGAAACTACAAATGTTATTAAAAATACAGAAAAAGTGGAAAATAAACAAATATTTATATCAGAACTATTAAATAATTTAGAACCATATAAAGAAAATATGCTATATGAAGATATTGCTAATACAGAAGGAAAAATAGTAAGTGAAATATTTGAATTTTTATTAGATAAACAAGAAATTACAAAACAAGATTTATTAAAAATATTTGCAAATTGTAATAGTTATATAGTTGATTCCGAAGATAAACTAATTAGTAATTATTTAGAAGAAAGTATTGATCAAATAGTAAGAGCAATAAATATCTCTTATAAATTAAGTAAATCTAGTTTTATTTGGAGAAAAAAGGAAGAACAAAGCAAAGAGAACATGGGAAAACAATTGAATGAAGTATCAAAAGCAATCAAAAGTATGGCACTAGGGATAAAAGAAGATTTAGAACAAGAAGAAAAATATACCCATGAAAAATCAGAAATAATGGAAAATATAAGACAATTAGAAATAGAAATTCAAGATATAGTAATAAAAAAACAAAATAGATTTTTTATAGAAATTTATCTAAACGAAATATTAGAAACTCATAAAATTCAGAAGATAGAAAAAATACTTACCAATGTTTTAAAAGAAGATATAGTATTAAATAGTGAAGCAAGTATTGGTAAAAAATTAAACTTTTTATCTGATGATAAATATGTAATGGCAATAGGAAAATCAGAAGCAACAAAATCTAAAAGTGAAACTTCTGGTGATAGTAATTTAAATATTAGACTAAAAGATGGTAAATATTTAGTAGCTATAAGTGATGGAATGGGAAGTGGCACAGATGCTAAAAAAAGTAGTATGCAAGCATTAAGATTATTAGAAAATTTATTATTATCAGGATTTGATAAAAATATATCATTAGATTTAATAAATACAAGTTTAATAAATCAAAATAAAGAAATATTTGCAACATTAGATATAGCAATTGTAGATTTGTATAAAGGAACAATAGAATTTATTAAAAGTGGAGCTTGTCCAACTTATATAAAAAATAAAAAGAAAGTTCAAATGATAAAATCAAATTCATTACCAACAGGAATTGTAGAAGAAAATAGTATGCAAATATTTGATAAAGATATAGAATCCGGAGATATAATGTTAATGTGTACAGATGGAATTTTGGATTCTAATATCGAATATACAAATAAAGAACTTTGGGTTAAATATATGCTAGAAGATATTGAAACAAATAATACTCAAAAAATAGCAGATATACTTTTAAATGAAGCAATTGATAATAACTTTGGAACAGCCAAAGATGACATGAGTGTAGTTGTTTGTAAGTTTATGAAAAAATAAAGAAGTTTAAAGATTTTACAAGTAAATATAAATAATTCTTTTAATTAATAATATAGAATACATAACAAGAAATAAGAAAAATTGAAATTGTCTCTTATTTCTTGTTTAATTTAAATTAGAAATATATATTAATTAAAATAGTATATTAGACTATGAATGTGTATGAATAACAACATAAATTAATTAAAATTTTGTAATATAACAATATAGTGAAGAGAAAATTAGATTATTTTGTAAAGGATAAAGATTCATTAATTACAATAGAAGTGAAACCAACTGGCATATAAACTCTTTCATTGAATAATTTAATAGATAATAATAAATATAAAGATATGAAGTATGGAATAAAATCAAGTTTATAAAAAGATATTTGAAATAAAAATAAAAAAATAAATTTTTTATAAATACTTTCTTTGTACAGTATAAATTCAATACAACAATTTGATAATAATGTGTAAAAATTAAATCCAAAATCTTAAAAAACGTGTATAAAACATTAAAAATTATTTAAAAAACGTGTAAAAAATTATAAAAATCAACAAAAAAACGTGTATTTTCTATTAATATATGTTATAATATATATAGGAGATGATGTCAATGTATAGAAAAATAATGGAAAGACTAATAGAATGGAAAAATAATATAAATAGAAAACCTTTAATATTACGTGGTGCAAGACAAGTTGGGAAAACGTATATAGTAAAACAATTTGGTGAAGAAAATTATGATGGTATTGCATATTTTAATTTTGATCACGATACGCAATTGTATAATATGTTTGAAAATACAAAGGATCCAAAAAGAATATTAGAACAATTATCTTTTGTATACGGAAAGGCAATTATACCAGGAAAAACATTAATTGTTTTTGACGAAATACAAGAATGTCTAGATGCACTAAATTCCTTAAAATATTTTGAGGAAGAAGCAAAAGAATATCATATAATAAGTGCTGGTTCATTGCTTGGAATACGTCTATCACATACATCTTTTCCAGTAGGCAAAGTAGAATTTTTAGATATGTATCCAATGACATTTACTGAATTTTTACAAGCAGATGAGTGTAAAAATTTAGTAGACTATATGGATTCTATCAAAAAAGTAGAAAACATACCAGAAATATTTTTTGATAGATTGAGTGAAAAACTAAAGGCATATTTCATAATAGGAGGTATGCCAGAGGTTGTTGATTCATGGGTAAAACACAAAGATATGGAAAAAGTAAATAAAATTCAAGATGATATTCTTAAATCTTATGAAAGTGATTTTTCTAAACATACAAGTAATGTTGAAGCTAATAGAATTTCTATAATTTGGAATAGCATACCATCTCAGATATCAAAAGAAAATAAAAAATTTTTGTATCAAGTTGCAAAAAACGGAGCAAGAGCTAGAGAATATGAAGGAGCTGTAAACTGGTTAAAAGATGCAAATGTAGTAAATAAAATATATAATGTAAAAAAACCGAGTATGCCTTTAATTAGCTATAATGATTTATCATCATTTAAGATATATTTAAATGATGTGGGTTTGTTAAGGAAAAAAACGGACTTGGATAGTAAAGTTATTGTAGAAGGTAATAAATTATTCCAAGAATTTAAGGGAGCTCTAACAGAAAATTATGTATTACAAACATTAGTAGCAAAAGGATTAAATCCATATTATTTTACATTTGATAATAGATATGAAATTGATTTTGTTATTCAATATCAAAATGAGATTATTCCTATAGAAGTTAAATCTGGGGGAAGTATTAATAATTCTAGTCTAAAAGTATATAATGAAATCAATAAACCAAAAACGAGAATTAGATTTTCAATGAAAAATTTGAATAAAGATAATAATTTAATTAATATACCTTTATTTATGGTAGAATATATAGATAAATTAATAAAATATTATTGATAGAACAAATAAAGCTTTGCTTTATTTTTAGAAATATCTATAATTTTGTTATAAATGATATCTTTCGCTTTGAAATACCAATAAAAAAATAAATTTTAAAAGTAACATTAAACAAAAATATTTTTATAAAAAACTAATAGGAAAAAGTTGCAAAAACAAAAAAAATAATGTAATATATTTGTAAAAGCAGTTACGGAAGGGGCAAAAATAATGGCTTATGATTTTAAAAATATAGAAAAAAAGTGGCAAAATAAATGGCAACAAGAAGGAACATTTAATGCTAGTAATGATTATACGAAGAAAAAGTGGTATGGATTAATAGAATTTCCTTATCCATCAGGACAAGGATTACATGTTGGACATCCAAGAAGTTATACAGCATTAGATATTATTGCAAGAAAAAAAAGAATGCAAGGATATAATGTTTTATATCCAATAGGTTTTGATGCATTTGGATTACCCGCAGAAAATTTTGCAATCAAAAACCATGTTCATCCTAAAGTGATAACTGAAAAAAACATAAATCATTTTAGAGAACAATTGAAAGCTTTAGGATTTTCTTTTGATTGGTCAAGAGAAGTAAATACAACAGATCCAGAATATTATAAATGGACGCAATGGATATTTATACAATTATATAAGCGTGGATTAGCTTATAAAACGACTATGCCAATTAATTTTTGTACAGGCTGTAAGGTAGGTCTTGCAAATGAAGAGGTTGTAAATGGAGTTTGTGAAAGATGTGGAAGTCCAGTTGTTCAAAAGGAAAAATCACAATGGATGTTAAAAATAACAGAATATGCACAAAGATTAATAGATGATTTAGATGATATAGACTTTTTAGAAAAGATAAAAACCCAACAAAAAAATTGGATAGGTAGGTCAGAAGGAGCAGAAGTAATATTCAAGGTTGCTAATACTGACGAAAATTTAAAAGTATATACAACAAGACCAGATACACTATTTGGTGCTACATATATGGTAGTTGCACCAGAACATCATATTATAAAAAATTTAGAAGAAAAAATTACAAATCTAGAAGAAGTAAAAGAATATCAACATAAGGCTTCATTAAAATCAGATTTTGAACGTTCAGAGATCAATAAAGATAAAACAGGTGTGGAATTAAAAGGTATTAAAGCACTAAATCCATTAACAAATAAAGAAATTCCGATTTGGATATCTGATTATGTTTTATCAAGTTATGGAACAGGAGCTATTATGGCTGTTCCTGCACATGATCAAAGAGATTTTGAATTTGCCCAAAAATTTAATATGCCAATATTTCCAGTGGTAAAACCTGCTACTATTGATGAAGAAGATGCATTTAAAAATGGAGAATCAGCATTTACTGATGTTGATAATGGAATAATGATAAATTCTGATTTTTTAAATGGATTAGAAGTAAAAGAGGCTAAAGATAAAATAATAAATTATTTAGAAAAAAATAAAATAGGAGTAAGAAAAACAAATTATAAATTACGTGATTGGGTATTTTCAAGACAACGTTATTGGGGAGAACCAATACCAATGATTTATTGTGAGCATTGTGGATGGCAACCGGTAGATGAAAAGGATTTACCTCTAGTTCTTCCGGAAGTAGAAGACTTTGAACCAGGAGAAAATGGAGAATCACCTCTTGCAAAACAAACAGAATGGATAAAGACACTATGTCCTAAATGTGGAAAAGAAGCAAAAAGAGAAACAGATACAATGCCTCAATGGGCAGGATCATCTTGGTATTTTTTAAGATATATGGATCCACATAATAATAATCAATTAGCATCAAAAGAAGCACTAGAATATTGGTCACCAATCGATTGGTATAATGGGGGAATGGAACATACAACATTACATTTATTATATTCAAGATTTTGGCATAAATTCTTATATGATATAGGAGTAGTACCTACAAAAGAGCCATATCAAAAACGTACATCACATGGAATGATATTAGGAACAAATGGAGAAAAAATGTCAAAATCAAAAGGTAATGTAATAAATCCAGATGATATAGTAAATGAATTTGGGGCAGATACATTAAGAATATATGAAATGTTTATGGGACCATTTGATCAAACAGCAGCATGGTCAATGGAAAGTATACGTGGATGTAGTAAATTTTTAGATAGAGTATGGAATTTGCAATACATGTTGGTAGATGGAGATAAATTCTCTAAAGAGACAGAAAAGATGTTAAATAAGGCAATTAAGAAAATTTCAGAAGACATAGAAGAAATGAAATTCAATACATCTGTTGCAACTTTTATGACAATAGTAAATGAATTTTATAAAATAAAAAGAATAAATAAAAAAGAATATAAAACACTTTTAACATTACTAAATCCATTTGTACCACATATAACAGAAGAATTAAACGAACTGGCAGGATTTAAAAATCCAATATCTAGTTATAAATGGCCAACATATGATAAAGAAAAAATTAAAGATGATGAAATTACACTTCCAATTCAATTTAATGGAAAACTAAAAGCTACAGTACAAATTGCAGTTGATGAGCAAGAAGAAGTTGTAAAAGAAAAGGTACATAAAGCTATAGAAGAAAAGCTAGAAGGAAAAACAGTAATAAAAGAGATTTATGTTAAAAATAGAATTTATAATATTGTTGTAAAATAGGATCCAAGTATGATATATTATATTTATAAAAATGTTGTTAAGATATGTATAGGAGGAGTATTGTTGTGAGTAGAGGAAGAGGTAGAAGATATCAAGAACCAAAATTAAATATGAAAAAGGTATTTGCAGTTATATTAGCTATTATAGTTGTTATAATGTTCATATTTGTTATAAGAGCATTGTTAACAAAGGATAATAGTCAAGGTAAAATAGTAAGTAAAGATTATGCAGTAGCATTTAAAGATAATAAATGGGGAGTAATAGACCAAGAAGGAAATATTTTAATTGATCCATCTTACTCAGAAATGATAGTAATACCAAATAGTAAAAAAGAAGTCTTCCTATGTACTTATGATGTAGATTACAATTCTGGAGAATATAAGACAAAAGCTCTAAATAGTAAAAATGAAGAAATTTTTACAGAGTATGACAAAGTAGAAGCAATTCAAAATATAGATAAAAATTCTAATATATGGTATGAAGATAATGTTTTAAAAGTAGAAAAAGATAAAAAATATGGTTTAATAAATTTATCAGGAAAAGAATTATTGCCATGTGAATATGACGAAATTACTACTATAGAAGGAATAAAAAATGCTTTAAAAGTATCAAAAAATGGATTATACGGTATAGTAGATGATGAAGGAAAAATAATTCTAAAAACTGAATATTCAGATATAACAAATTTAGGTAAAGAAAGTAAAGATGGATTTATTATAAAAAGTAATGATGGTAAATTTGGTGTTGTAAACTATTCTGGAGAATTAGTTTTAGATGCAATATATGATGAAGTATTAAAAGTATATGAAAATGATTTGTATGTTGTATCAAAATCGGGAAAACAAGTACTTGTAAAAAATGACGGGACAGAAGTACTAAAATCTGGTTTTGATGAAATATCATCTATTTTAAAGAACCAGGAAAATGGTGTAATATTTAAAAGTAACAATAAATATGGTGTAATGAAAACAACAGGAGAAATACAAATACGAGCTAAATATGATGAACTTAAAGAGGCGAAATCAGGCATTCTAATTGCTAAAGAAAATAATAAATATGGGATAATTGATTTAAAAGAAGATACAAAAGTAGAGTTTAAATACAATACAATTGATTATAACGAATCTGCTAATCTTTATATAGCAGAAGATGAAAATTTTAATAATGATATAATAGATGATGAGTATAGCGTTAAATTATCAGGAATATTAGTTGACTTAGATAGCGAAAAAGATTATATTGAATTAAGACAGAATGATGAATATAAATATTATAACTTTAAATTTCAAGAAAAAAATGTAGGAGATATATTTACATCAAATACACTATTCTTAAGTAAAAAGGATGGAAAGTATGGTTTTGTGGATAAGTCAGGTAATGTAGTAGTTGATTATATCTATGATGATGCAACAGAACAAAATTCATATGGATATGCAGGAATAAAAAAAGACGGAAAATGGGGTTCAATTGATAATAACGGAAAAGTAGTTCAAGAGCCCACATATAATTTAGATGATTATTTGAAAATAGATTTTATTGGAAGATGGCATTATGGAAAAGATATAAATATGAATTATTATAATCAACAATAAAGTATATAAGAACACGTCTAGTTAAAGATGTGTTCTTACTGTTTTAGATGATAGAAATAGTTGTAATATTTTTAACAAAATGTTTCATTATAGTATGATTATTTTAATTTTAAAGTTTAATTTTATAAATGATAAAAACAAAATAAAAATTCAAAAACATTTTTTATTGCAAATACTTGAAAAAAAACAGAATTTATGCTAAATTAAAAGCAATAATCGAGGGAGATATAAAATGGAACTAAAGACGAACTATCAATATACATATTTTATTCATCCTTTTACTATAAAGGATGGGAAGTATCAAAAGTATATAATGAAAATGTTGAAAGATAAAGATTGTAAACTAAAAGTATTTCAAAAAGAGAAAGATTTTAGGACATATAAATACTTTTTGCCTAAAACTAGAGATTTTTTATTTTCTAGTTTTAGCTTTGGAAATACTAAAATAAAAAAATTAGAAGAACTGCCATTAGAGACAAGAGCGGCCATTTTAAGTAAATATCCATGTAATATATTTGAATATATATTGCCAAAAGATATACAAGCAAAAATAGATGATCGTAATGGAATATTCTTTACAATAAGAAAAATAGAAGTTATATGCTTTAATACAGGAATATGTTTTTTGTTATTTAAAACAACAATAGAAGATTATATAAATTTTGCAAATATTTTAAACTTTAATTATAAATTTAGGGATATAAATCAAGAATTTGCAAGCTTAGATTCTTATGATAATATTAGATTACAAACAAGTAGTTTTGATGAAGTAGAAACATTTAGAGAGTTCATAAAAAATGTAACAGGAAGTAATTTAGAAGCATTAAAGTTAGATATAGATACAGAAAGATTCTTAACATATTCATATGTATGTATTGATCAAGAAGCATGGAATATAAATAGTGAATTTAATAAAATTAAACATAATTTTATTAAATATGCCAGTATTTTACCAGCAGATAGTAGCAGAGATTTTGTAGAAGAAAAAATAACAACAGTTTCAAAATGGAAATATGCAAAGCTTGGACTAACAAAACTTGGGTGTATGTTATTTTCTTCAAGTAGTGATATGAATAATTATACAATACTTCCAGATGAATATGAAAATCAATACTTCTATACATATATTTTGAATTTATACAAAAAGATATATTTGAAAAAATTACAACTAAAATTTAAAAATGCTAAAAAATTAAAAATTGCAAGAAAAGAATTTATTGAGTTTACAAAAAATATGTGGATTCAAGAAGTGACAGAAGATGAAATAGGAACACTAATAAATCATAAGATGCAAGAAGTATTTGATTTAGAAAAATTGTATTTAGAAACTAAAAATAAATATGATATTTTATATAAAGATTTGAATATAGAAAAAAATAGAAAAGCCACAATTATTATTTCAATTGTTTTAATTGCATCTTTGGTATTTAATGTATTAAATTTTATTGCAATTATAAAAAAATAAATAAAAAGAATAGGTTTTGTGTGGATTATTTTATAGAATAGTATATAAAAATTGATTGTAAAATTAGGAGAAAAACGAACTATGAAAGTTACGTGCGGTACAGATATTATTGAAATTAATAGAATAAAAGAAAGTATCAATAAGCTTGAAAATAATTTTATCAATAGAATATTTACAAAAAAAGAAATACAATACTGTGAAAGTAAGAAAGAGCAAAAATATCAACACTATGCTGCAAGATTTGCAGCCAAAGAAGCTGGATTTAAAGCGCTATCTTGGAAAATAAAAAATAAATACGATGTTACATGGAAAAATTTTGAAGTAATAGTAAATGAGCAGGGAAGACCTGCTCTAAATGTGTCAGGAATTGATTTAAGTGATATCGAAAATATAGATATTAGTATATCTCATTGTAAACAATATGCAGTAGCTAACGTAATTGTTTTAGGGAGGTAGGATATATGAAGTTTTTTGATAATCATGCACATTTAGATGATGAAAAATTTAATGATGATCGTGATAAAATAATTGATAAAATATATAAAGATGAGATAGATAAATTTATTACAGCTGGTTATAGTTTAGAAAGTTCTAAAAAATCAATAGAACTCTCTAGAAAATATGATTTTATATATTCAACTTGTGGTATTTCTCCAAATGATATTCCACAAAATGAAGAAGAATTGTGGAAAATGCTTAGTAAAATCAAAAAATTAGCTATAGAAAATAAAAAAGTTGTGGCAATAGGAGAAATCGGATTAGATTATCATTGGAATATAGAAAATAAAGAATTACAGAAAAAAGCTTTTATAGAACAAATAAAAATAGCAAATGAATTAGAACTTCCAATTCAAATACATACAAGAGAAGCAGTAATGGATACATTAGAGATTTTAAAACAAAATCCAGTAAAGCAAAAAGGAACATTTCATTGTTGCCCATTAAATCGTGAACTTGTTAAAGAAGGATTAAAATTAGGATTTTATATATCTTTTGCAGGTCCAGTTACATTCAAAAATTCAAAAAACGCAAATGAAATTATTAATATGGTACCAAAAGAAAAAATGTTAATTGAAACAGATAGTCCATATTTATCTCCAGAACCTTTTAGAGGAAAAAGAAATGATCCTAGAAATGTAAAATTTATTGCAAAAAAAATAGCGGAAGTCAAGCAATTATCACTAGAAGAAGTAGCTAATATAACTTATGAAAATGCAATAAAAATATTTAAAATATATTAAAAGTAAATAATGAAAGTCTAAAATGGCACCCATATTGTAGGGTGCCATTTTAGCATAATCATTTATCCATATGCCATATCTTGGATTCTAATTCTACGAGGACATCTGAGAGACTAAATCCTGTAGTAAAAAATACATTTTTATTGCTCGAGTTATAAAGAGTGGCTGTAAATACCGGATAATTAGAATTATCAATATGAATAAAAAAATCCGAAGTCATTATTACATTATCAAGAGCAGTTGAAACGTATTCAATTATTATTGGCATAGTAGATGTTGAAGGATTTCTTAAAAAGGCATTAGCCCGTTTAAGACAGTGACTAATTGAGTTGCCAATGGTTTTAACAACTAATCGGCTTGACTGAATAATATGTAATTCTATATTAGAATCTTTACGAGAAAGAACTAAAAGATATTTACCATTTTTTAATTCTTTTTCCAAATAATCAATATCAAGCTGATAAAAGTAATTAGTCATAATGCATTCCTCCTTAATGTAAAATAAATTTTTATGACTACATCATAATTATACTAAATTTTAAAAACGAAGTCAATTTAAGTATTCATAAAATAGCTATTTTAGTAGATAACAATAAATAATAACCCTTAAAATATTTATTTCTAAGGGTTAAATCAATATTAATTATTTCCAAAATCAACTTTAACATTTTTTCTAGCTTCATCGCTTTCTACTGTAAATAAATCGCGAGCTTTAAAATTGAACATTCCAGCTATAATGTTAGAAGGAAATACTTGTAATTTTGTATTATACATTGTGGTAGTATCATTATAAAATTGTCTTGAAAAAGAAATTTTATTTTCAGTATTTCTCAATTCTTCAGATAATTCTGTAAAATTTTGATTTGCTTTTAATTCGGGATAACCTTCAGAAACAGCCATTATTGTTTTTAAAGATGTTGACAATTCATTATCTAATTTAGCTTTTTCAGAAATAGTATTAGCATTAGCCCATGATGTTCTTAAAGCAGCTATTTTCTCAAAAGTTTCTTTTTCATGTGTCATATATCCTTTTACTGTTTCAACAAAGTTTGGAATTAAATCGAATCTCCTTTGTAATTGAACGTCAATTTGACTCCATGCATTGTCAACTTTCATTTTTGATTGTACAAGGCCATTATATGTAGCAATAATAAATATAGCGATTAATATTAGTATTACAACTAGTATTATAATGATAGACATTTTTATTCCTCCTTATAACTATATTTGCTATTATAATAACATATTTATATAAGTTATACAATAAAAACAAAAAAATTTTTACCATATTTTAGTAATAATTCTTGTAACTATTACATATAATATAATTATTAATATTTAAAAATAAAATTTTAAAATTTGACAAAAAAAGAAAAAAATAGTATAATATAGACATTGCCAAAAGGAGGTAATAAATTTTTATGAAAAGAGAAGAAAAAGCTTCAATTTCTATTATGAAAATAATATGTGTAAGCATAATTTTAATTTTGATATCAGGAATAGGAGTTATGGCAGTTAACACTAACTTAAAAGATGTAAAAATTATTCTTCAAAATGGTTATGAGATGACAGCTTTAACATCAAAACAAACAGTATCAGAAGTATTAGAAGAAAATAATATAGTGTTAGAAGAAAACCAAAAAACAATACCAGACCTAAGTGAAATAATATCAGCAGGACAAAGTATTCAAATAGCGGATAAATCATATAGTGAAGTTCAAATTTCTAAAATTTCAGAAGAGGGAGTAGAAACAACATTAGAAGAATTATTAAATAATTATAATCCAATTACTGAAAAAATAGTAGTAGAACAAGTTACAATACCATATGAAACAATAACAAAAAATGCAACAGAAACAGATAATAGTAATGTAACAAATAAAGTATTAAGACAAGGACAAGATGGTTTAAAAGAAGTAACTAATAAAGTAAAATATCAAAATGGAATAGAAATTGAAAAAATACTTATATCAGAAAGAATAATAAAAGAGCCAGTAGATAAAATAGTACAAGTACAAAAAAATGCTCAAACTTCAAGAGCAGATGCACTACCAAGAACATCTACAACAGCAGTTATAGGAGGAGAAACTTATAAAATAACAGCGTATTGTTCTTGCAGTAAATGTTGTGGTAAAACATCAGGAAGAACAGCTTCAGGAACACGCGCAACAGCAGGCAGAACTGTTGCAGCACCAGCAAAATTTGCATTTGGTACAAAATTAAATATAGGTGGACATGTGTATACTGTAGAAGATAGAGGTGGAGCAATCACAGGAAATAGAATAGATATATATGTAAGTTCACATGCTGCTGCATTACAATGGGGAGTAAGATATTTACCTGTAAGTGTAGCACAATAAGATGATAAAAATAATTTAATATACAAAATAGCAAGTATTGTACTTGCTATTTTTATAATGTAAATAAGATATAACAAAAATTTTTATAAATATCTGTACAAAATTTAGTAAATAAGATAAAATATAAAACAAATATATAAATAATAAAAATAGGGAGAAACTATGAAATTAATATCATGGAATGTAAATGGAATACGTGCATGTGTAGAAAAAGGATTTGAGAACTTTTTTAGAGAAATAGATGCAGACATATTTTGCATACAAGAAACAAAATGTCAAAATGGCCAAATAGAACTTGAATTTGAAGGATATAAAAGTTTTTGGAATAGTGCTGAAAAAAAAGGATATTCTGGAACAGCAATATTTACAAAGAATAATCCACTTAGTATAAATTATGGAATTGGAATAGAAGAGCATGATAAAGAAGGAAGAGTAATTACTTTAGAATTCGAAAAGTTTTATATGGTAACAATATATACTCCAAATTCTAAAAGAGAATTAGAAAGGCTAGATTATAGACAAATATGGGAAGATGAAATTAGAAAATATTTAGTAAAATTAAATAAAACTAAACCAGTAATAATGTGTGGAGATTTAAATGTTGCCCATAAAGAGATTGATTTAAAAAATCCAAAAACAAACCATAGAAATGCAGGATTTACAGATGAAGAAAGAAATAAAATGACAGAATTGTTAGATGAAGGATTTACAGATACTTTTAGATATTTATATCCTGAAAAAGAAAATGCATATTCTTGGTGGTCATATATGAGACAGGCAAGAAAAAAGAATGTGGGATGGAGAATAGATTATTTTATCGTATCAAATGATATAAAAGAAAAAATTCAAGAAGCAAAAATTCATAACAATATAATGGGAAGTGATCATTGCCCTGTAGAATTAGATATTGATATTTAGAAAGGAAATATAAAATGAACGAAGTAAAGAATCATTGGAAGAAATGGATTTATTGGTTTTTGTTAGGATTAGCAATAATAATAGTATATAAAACATGTGATAATTTTGGAGATATGTTAAAAGTTGTAAGCACTTTTTTCTCAATAATAAAACCATTTTTTATTGGAATTTTTATTGCATATTTATTATACTTACCATGTAAAAAATTAGAAGAAATATTTAAAAAATCAAAAAGTAAAATCATAAAAAGGCAGTCCAGAAAATTAAGTATAATAATATTATATATGATGATATTTTTAGTAATAGTTATATTATTTAAGGTAATATTACCAGTTGTAATTGAAAGTGTTGTTGATTTAATAAATAATATACAAGGGTATCTCGAAATTGCAATAAGTAATTATAATAGTTTACCAGAGGATTCAATATTAAAAGGAGAACTTGTAAAATATGCTATAAGCAATATCCAAAATATTGATATAAACCAATATTTTCAACTAGATAAGTTATTCAATTATGCGATGGGAGCTTTTAATATTGTAACTAGCTTATTTGATATATTTGTATCAATTATAGTATCAATATATATATTATCTGAAAGAAATCAAATTATAGAATTTCTAAAAAAGTGTGCTAATGCTATATTTAAAGAAAAAACATATAATAATATTTATAAATATTTTAATAATTCGAATGAAATATTTTTTAAATTTATTGCTGCACAATTTTTAGATGCTATAGTAGTAGGATTTTTAGTAACAATAGCAATGAGCATCATGGGAATAAAATATGCACCACTATTAGGTTTCTTTATAGGATTATTTAATATGATACCATATGTAGGAGCAATTATAGCAGTTACAATTTCAGCGGTAATTACATTAATAACAGGAGGAATTAGCCAAGCAATTTGGATGTTGATTGTTGTTATAATATTACAGCAAATTGATGCTAATATTATAAATCCCAATATAATACGCCAATCATTAAAAATTAGTCCATTACTAGTAATATTTGCAATTACTGTTGGAGGAACATATTTTGGAGTTTTAGGTATGTTTTTAGCAGTTCCAGTTATAGCTGTAATAAAAATAGTAATTGAGGATTATATTGATTTGAAGTTAAAAGAAAAAATGAAACAGAAAAATAGCGATTAGATATTTTATTAAAAAATAAAGATAAGGAGAATACACACATGTTAAAGAAATATATATTAATATTTTTAATATCAATGATACCGCTTATAGAATTAAGAGGAGCTGTACCAGTTGGATTAAGCGAGCTATGGGGAAATCCACTACCTATAATTCCGCTTTATATAGTTTGTATTATAGGAAATATGTTACCTGTACCAATTATATTCTTTTTTGCAAGAAAAGTTTTAGAATGGGGGGCTAATAAAAAAATTATTGGTAAATTCTTTACATTTTGTTTAGAAAAAGGAGAAAAAGGTGGTAAAAAACTACAAGAAAAGGCCGGATTTGGATTATATTGGGCATTATTTCTATTTGTAGGAATACCTCTTCCAGGTACAGGAGCTTGGACAGGAACGCTTGCAGCAAGTCTTTTAGATATGGATTTTAAGAAAAGCGTTATTGCTGTTATTTGTGGAGTGATTTTAGCAGGGATAATAATGGGACTAGCCTCTGCTGGCGTGTTCGGAGCTATTGGAGCATGGATGGGATAAATAAGTAGGAAGTAATAATGTATATAATTAAACAAACAAATGAATAATTATGCATAGGATACAGTAATAGTATTTGAATAACAGTTTGATAATAATATATGAACAAAAAAATATAAGGAAATACTAATATTTATAAAAAATACTTGCTAAATTCTAACTAATAGTATAAAATAAAAAAGTAAAAACAAAAGTAAAAGAAGGTATGAGAATGCAAAAGATGGCACAAGCTATAACTCTTGCTACTCTAGAGAGAGAGAGAGAGAGAGAGAGAGAGAGAGCTATAATTTAGTAAGAGGAATAAAAAATATAAATAAAGACA
>CANRCM010000009.1 GCA_947629085.1 uncultured Clostridia bacterium | reverse complement strand
GGAGGAATTTTTCTACTCATAGCTAGAAGCTTTTAGAACCCCCTGTAAAACAGGGGGTTTTCGTTACACAAAAATAACTCATATAAAAATTTTATATGAGTTATTTCTTTATTATTTTATTATAAATTTCTTCTATACTTTTTTGTGGTGTAGAGGCTCCTGCCATTATACCTATAGTATCTTGATTCTCGATTTTTCTTAAATTTAATTGTGCCTCAGTTTCTACACACATACAATTTTTACAATTATTTTTTGCAATTTCATATAATTTCTTAGTATTTGAACTATTCGTACCTCCTATTATAATCATGCAATCTACTTTTTTAGAAATTTTTTCTGTTTCCTTTTGTCTTAACTCAGTTGCCTTACATATTGTATTTTTCACTACTAATTCTACATCTATTTCAAGTTCATTTTTTATAATTTCTTCTATAATATAAAATTTTTCTAAACTATATGTGGTTTGAGAAATAAGTAAAAGTTTTTTTATTCCAGATCTTTTTAGTTTATCTAAGGCTCTTAAAGTATCTTCCTCTCTTTGAATAACAAAATAATTATTTCCACAATAACTCATTGTACCTATATTTTCTGGATGATTTTTACTACCACACAGAAAAATATAATAACCTTTGTCAGAATATTCTTCTGCTATTTCATGTATTTTTAAAACATTTGGGCATGTGTAGTCTATTAGTTTAATATCATTCTTATTTACTTCTTCATATATCTGTTTTTTTACACCATGAGCTCTTACTATAACCTTATTTTTAGCATCTTTTATATTATCTATAAAAATCATTCCGTCCTTTTTCAATTCTTCAATAACTTGCTTATTATGTACTATTTCACCCAAACAAAATATTTCTTTTTCTTTTTTCGTTTCCTCTTTTGCTCCTTCTACAGCTCGTTTTACACCATAACAAAATCCAGCTGTTTTTCCAACAATTATATCCATACATTCCTCTTTTAAATCTATTTTATTTATATATTATTTATTACATTACTTTATCATATCTAAAATTTCTTCTTTTAAAACTTTAACTATATTTTCTTGTTTTACCTTCTTTATTATTTTACCTTTTTTAAATAAAAGTCCTTCTTTTATTCCCCCAGCAATCCCTATATCAGCTTCTCTAGCTTCTCCAGGACCATTTACAGCACATCCCATTACTGCTACCACGATATTAGCTTCTATTGTTTGTAAAAATTTTTCTACTTCCTTTGCAATTGGAATCAAATCTATTTGTGTTCTTCCACATGTTGGACACGCTATTAAAGTTGGAGATTTAAAATATAAATTGCAATCTTTTAAAATCTCTTTAGCTACTGCTATTTCTTTAACTGGATCATCTGATAGCGATACTCTTAATGTATCTCCTATACCTTGTTTTAACATATATCCTAGTCCAATACTAGATTTTATTGTACCACTAAATTCTGTTCCACTTTCTGTTATTCCTAAATGGAGTGGACAATTAAATTCTTTAGATGCCTCTTCATATGCTTCTATACATAAATCTAAATTAGAAGCCTTTAAAGATAACGCATAATCATAAAAATTTAATTTTTCCAATATATCAATATGTCTTTTGGCACTTTCTACCATTGCTTTTGCAGTTGGCTTACCGTATTTTTCTAATAAGTCCTTTTCTAACGATCCTCCATTTACTCCTATTCTAATAGGTATTTTATTCTTTTTACATTCTTCTACCACTGCCTTTACTTTTTCCATACCTCCAATATTACCTGGATTGATTCTTACTTTATCTACTCCAGATTTAATTGCTTGTAATGCAATTTTATAATCAAAATGTATATCTGCTACAATTGGAATATGTATGTTTTCTTTAATTTTTTTTATTGCTTTTGCATCTTCAATATCTAAACAAGCTACTCTTACAATTTCACACCCTACTTTTTCTAAATCGAGAATTTGCTTTACAGTATTATCTACATCTTTTGTTTTTGTATTACACATTGATTGTATAACTACTTTGTTTTGCCCTCCTATTTGTACGTTTCCTACCATTATTTTTCTTGTTTTTGTTCTTTCCATATTTATTCTATCTACTTTCTATAACTTTATAAAATCAAAAAAAGGACATAAAGAAATTATTAATATTCATTTCACTTATATGTCCTTTCTGTTTTTTAATTATTCCCCTGAAATATAATATCCTACTCCTCTTTTTGTTATTAATATTTTTGGAGCAGATGTATCTTTTTCAATTTTTTCTCTAATTCTTCTTACAGTAACATCAACCGTTCTAATATCTCCATAATATTCATATCCCCATACTTTTTCTAATAATGTTTCTCTTGTTACGACTTGTTCAGGTTGAGAAGCTAGGAATTTTAATACTTCAAATTCTCTTAATGTTAAATCTATAACCTCTCCTCTTACTTTAGCTTCGAATTTGTCTAAATCAAGCTCTAATTCTCCAACTACTATTTTACTGTCTTGTTTCTTACCTTCTGATGATTGTTCTATTTGAATATTATTAGAAACTGCTTCTACTTTTCTTAAATTAGCCTTTACTCTTGCTACTAATTCTCTTACACTAAATGGTTTTGTTATATAATCATCAGCACCAAGTTCTAGTCCTAATATTTTATCAATTTCACCATCTTTAGCAGTTAGCATAAGTATTGGCACATTTAATGAGTTTTTAATTCTTTTACATACAGATAATCCATCTAACTTAGGAAGCATTATATCTAATAATATTAAATCTGGCTTTTTCTCTAATGCTATATCCACTGCAGTTAATCCATCACTTGCTGCTATTGTGTTATATCCTTCTTTACTTAAATTATAAACCAATATATCTACAATTGGTTGTTCATCATCAACAATTAATATTGTCTTTGCATCTTTTAATATTTCTTCTTCCACAAAAACTCCGCCTTTCTTGTTTAGCTTTATTTTTATAGTATATTTATATCATAATTATAATTTTATTACAAGTTTTTTACAAAATTATTTCAATTTTATATGTACATCATGTAATTGTTGCTTTGAAACTACAGATGGTGCTCTCATAAGTAAATCTCTTGCTCTCTTATTTTTAGGAAATGCTATAACTTCTCTAATATTTTGTGAATCTGTAATTAACATTACCATTCTATCTACTCCTGGTGCCGCACCTGCATGTGGTGGAGTTCCGTATTGAAACGCATTATATAATGCTCCAAATCTTTCTTTTACATCATCTTGAGTATATCCTGCAATTTCAAAAGCCTTTATCATAGTCTCTGGATTATGATTTCTAACAGCACCTGATGCCATTTCATATCCATTACATACTAAATCATATTGATATGCTAAAATATCCAACGGATCTTTTTCTTCTAACGCCTTTAGTCCACCTTGTGGCATCGAAAATGGATTATGACTAAAGTCTATTTTACCTTCATCTGATAATTCATACATTGGAAAATCTACTATAAAGCAAAATTTATAAACATTTTTTTCTATTAAATTTAGTCTCTTACCTAATTCTATTCTAACTAAACCAGCTATTTTTTGAGCTTTAGTATAATCATCTGCAATAAAGAATATAGCTGAACCTTTACTAGCACCTGTATTTTCTTCTAAAGACTTTTTCATATCTTCAGTAATAAACTTAGCAATTCCTCCTACTATACTTCCATCTTGTTCAAATTTCGCCCAAGCTAATCCTTTTGCTCCTACCTCTTCCGTGGTTGCAAACTCTCCCATTTTATCAAAAAACTTTCTTCCTTGTTCTGAACCATTAGGGACTACAATTGCTTTTATGGTTTTCCCTTTAAATGCATTAAATTCTGAATTTTCAAATATTTTTGTTACATCTTGTATTATTAATGGATTTCTTAAATCTGGTTTATCTATTCCGTATTTTTCCATAGCTTCTTTATATGGAATACGAATAAAAGGACCTTCATCAACTTTCCAATCTGTAAATTTCTTAAATGTGTATGGAATAATTTCTTCAATTACTTTAAAGACATCTTCTTGTGTAGCAAAACTCATTTCAAAGTCTAATTGATAAAATTCTCCTGGAGCTCTATCTGATCTAGGATCTTCATCTCTAAAGCATGGTGCTATTTGATAATATTTATTAAATCCTGATACCATAAGTAATTGCTTGAATTGTTGTGGTGCTTGTGGAAGTGCATAAAATTCTCCTGGATTTAATCTACTTGGTACTAAATAATCTCTTGCTCCTTCTGGTGATGAATTTGCAAGTATTGGTGTCTGTATTTCTGTAAAATTCAATTCATCCATTTTATCTCTTAATATTTTTAATATTTTAGAACGTAGTAAAATATTTTTATGTAATTTTTCATTTCTTAAATCTAGAAAACGATATTCTAATCTTAGGTCTTCTCTTACTTCTTGGTCTGAATTTATTTCAAATGGAAGTATATTTTTACATTTACCCAATATCTCTAATTTATTTGCTATTACTTCAATATCTCCAGTTGTAATTTTTTTGTTTTTGTTTTCTCTTTCCACAATTTTTCCAAAAATGTGTATACAACTTTCTGTATTCAATTCTTTTACTTGTTCTCCAATCAAATCATCTTTTAATACAATTTGAGTAACTCCAAATTCATCTCTTAAATCTATAAATATCATGCTACCTAAATTTCTAATTTTTTGAATCCATCCACTTAATTCAACTGTTTCATCTATATTTTCTATTGTTAATTCTCCACAATTTTTTGTTCTATACATTTCTCTTCCTACTTTCTTATCTTTTCGTTTTATATAATATCACAAATTTATTAAAATATCAATTATTAAAATGTTACTTTATATCATTATACTTTCTCTTATTAAATTTCTTATACTTTATATATCATTAATCTTATTTACTTTAATCATCAAATTTTTATTTTCATTATACAACTTTTTATTTATATTTATTACTTGAAATTTTATTATTTTAATGTTATTATTTTACTAGTTTATTTAGGAGGGGTTATATGCAATCTAGTAATTTTGATTTTTATGATAGAACAAGTTTGAAGTCATACAATTTAAATGAAAGTATGAGATATCAATTAAATATGTTAGATCAATTAGATGTTTTTACTAGAAAGCATTGTGAAAATGTAGCTACTTTAACTTGTAGATTATGTGAAAAATTACATCTAAATAAAGGATTTATTGAATATTGTACAATATGCGCATATCTACACGATTTAGGTAAACAATTTATACCTGCAGAAATATTACAAAAACCAGGAAAGCTAACAGATGAAGAATATAATATAATGAAAACACATACCACTATAGGATACAAAATATGCATGGAAGATTTAAAATTAAGACCCTATGCTATTGGTGCTCTTAGACACCATGAAGCTTTAAATGGAACTGGATATCCAGATGGTTTAACAAAAAAAGATATTCCTTATGAAGCTCAAATAATAAGAGTCGCAGATGAGTATGATGCAATAGTAAGTAAAAGACAATATAAATCACATATTGGTATTTCAGATACTTTAAAAATACTGATTGAAAATGCTAATAGTGGAAAAAACAATCCTAAAATTGTAAAGAAATTATTAAAAGTTGTTATAGAAGATATTGAATATGAAATTTCTATTACTCAAAGTTATATTAAAGATTTAAAAGGAGAATTAAAAAGGTTTAATCAAATTTATAAATATAAACAAGCGATGGACAAATCAAAAGAAAAAAAAGATAAAAATTATTATTTACAAGGTATTAAAGAATTGTTAATAGGCAATGAAAATTTAGATAATTATTTAACTATTGCTAAGGAGTATCAAGATGCTTATAATACTAGAATATCGGTAATTGATAATTTATATAATGAAATTAAAATAATTAAAAAATTAAAAGTTTAAAGATGGAGTTTTTTCTCCATCTTTTTTATAATTTATTCTAATCCAAAACTTACACCTAAAGCATTATTAACTTTATCTATTATCTTTTCGTCATTAATATGTCCTATTCTCTCCTTTAGCCTACTTTTATCTATAGTTCTTATTTGTTCTGTTAACACAACAGAATTACTTTTTAATCCGCTCGAAGATGAATCAATTTCTATATGAGTTGGTAATTTGGTTTTTCCAGTTTGAGATGTTATTGCAGCTGCTATTACAGTTGGACTATACTTATTTCCTAAATCATTTTGGATTATCAATACAGGTCTAACTCCACCTTGTTCTGAACCAACTACTGGACTTAAATCTGCATAAAACATATCACCCCTTTTAATTTGCATGTTCTTCACTCCTAATATTGTTATATTGTCAAGTATAATTCATATTTTATCTATTATTTGAAGCAAAGAAATAGTATTTTAGCTATTTACATTTACCTCATTATATAATATGTAAACAGCTGTTTTTTTGTTATTATCCCTTATTTCCATTTTTTCCGGAAGTCCATTTTGCTTATTTATGTATAGAGTTTTACTTTTTTTATTTTTATCATTGTTCGAAGTTTTCATTAAAATTTTATTATCTTTTTCTTTCCATTCAGAATTTTCCCCATTTTTATAATCATCAATAAAACTACTTAAATCTATTATATTATCTGAAATATATTCATAATTTTCTAAAATTGATATTAGATTTAAATTAGTATTTTCTAGTTTTAAACTTGTGCCTTCTTTTATTATTTTTACTCCTGCAATATTCAATGGTTCTAATACCTCATGCCAATTGTTTTCATTTCCATTATATACTTGTTTTATTTTATATTTATTTTCATTTTTATTACTTTTTACATTAACTTCTACTACTGCTTCATAAGAATTAATATTTAAAATATAATTTACAATTTCTTGACTACTAGTATTATTACCAATTTTCAATTTTTTAGTCTTATTATTTATTAAAAAATATATTATTCCTATTATAATTAGAATAATTAATAAAAGCCAAATTATTATTTTCTTGTTTTTCAAAATATACCTCCTAATAATTTTTTATTAAATATAAAAATAAAGATGTATCAAATTATTTACAATTTACTACATCTTTATTCTATAAACTTTTAAAATATTCATCTAACTTTTTAATTAGTTTTTCTTTCGATTCTATTGTATTTATTGAATTTCTAAATTCACTAGAATTTTTCAAGTTCTTAGTGTACCAAGCAATATGTTTTCTTAATTCTTTTATAGCTATTTCTCCTTTTTCTTCTACTGCTAGTTCAATATGCTCTTTTATAATTTTTAACTTCTCATCATTTTTTGGACTAGGTAATTTTTCTCCCGTTTTTAAATAATGTGCTATATGTTTAAGAATCCATGGGTTACCACATGCACCTCGCCCAATCATTATAGCATCTACTCCTGTTTCTTCAAACATTCTATATGCTGATTCTTCATCTACTACATCTCCATTTCCAATGACAGGTATTGATACATTCTCCTTTACTCTTTTTATAATATTCCAATCTGCAGTTCCGCTATAAAATTCGCTTCTTGTTCTTCCATGTATAGTTATTGCCGAAATTCCAACTTCTTCAGCTATTTTTGATATTTCTACAGCAACTATATTATTTAAATCCCATCCTTTTCTAATTTTCAATGTTACTGGTACTTTTGAATTTTTTATAACTGTTTCCATTATATTTTTTGCTCTTTCTAAATCAGTTAATAACTTGCTTCCATCTCCATTTTTTACAACTTTAGGGGCCGGACATCCCATGTTTATATCTATTATATCTGCCGTATCACTTATAAATTTTGAAGCATATGACATACTCTCTTCATCACTGCCAAAAATCTGAAAACTGATTGGTCTTTTTTCTCCTTCTATATTTAATAACCTTTTAGTTTTTTCATCATTGTGAAGCATAGCTTTTGCACTTGCCATTTCTGTACATACCATACCAGGATTAAACTTTTCACATATAATTCTAAAAGGCAGGTTCGTTACACCTGCCATAGGAGCCAGTATTAAATTATTATCTAATTCTACATTTCCTATTTTTATCTTTTTTAAGTACATTTTATCTCATTTCTTTTTTATTTTAAATTATTTAACAAATATTGTTTTTTGTCTCTTACTACTAATATTTAGCAAAATTCCTATACAAATGAAATCAGTAATCAAAGAACTTCCTCCATAGCTTATAAAAGGAAGTGGTACCCCTGTTATTGGTAATAATCCCATAACCATACCTATATTTTCTAGTACATGAAATAAAAATATTCCTGTTATTCCAGAAGCAATTAGTTCTCCTGTTTCATCTTTAGCTGTTTTTGCTATATATAAACATTTTGTCACCAGAAATACATAGATTATAATAACTGTACCAGCAACCACAAATCCCATTTCTTCACTTATTACTGAAAAGATAAAATCCGTAGTTTTTGGATATAAAAATCCTAGTTGTGTTTGATTTCCTTTAAATAATCCCATTCCAGTAAGTCCCCCTGCTCCAATTGCTAGTTTAGACTGGATTATATTGTATCCAGATCCTCTAGGATCAGATTCTGGATTTAAGAAAATATCTATTCTTTTCTTAGCATGGTCTGGTAATACAAATTTATATAATATTGGAACTGTTATGATAACTAATATTGATGCTATAATTATATACTTTTTATCAATACCTGCAGTTATTAACATTATAGTAGTCGCAACAAGAAAAGCTACTGCAGTACCATAATCTGGCTGTTTCATGATTAATAAAACTGGTAGTCCTAACATTGCAAATATTATTAATAGTTTACTTATTTTATTAATTTCTTTTTTACCCTTTGATTGAATCTTTGTAATTGCTAATGCTAGACTTAAAATAACAAATATTTTCATAAATTCTCCTGGTTGAAAAGAGAAAAAGCCTATACCATACCAACTAGAAGCTCCATTTACTGGCGTGGTAAATAGTACTCCAATTAATAATATTACGAAAATACCATAAAATATTGGTGATATTTTTACTAATAATTCATAATCAATTAGCATAAATACTATCATAATTACTATACTTATGACCAACCATATGCATTGTTTATTAAATTCATCATATTCTGATTCTTGTGTAGCCGAAAATAATGCTATTAATCCTATTAATGATAAAATAATTGCAGCTATTAACAATCCCCACTCTATATTTTTTAATTCTCTTTTTCTCATTAAACCACTCTTTTTCCTAATTACTTTTCTGATTTAACTTTATCTTTTGCATCTTTATTTTCCTTGTTTAAGTCTTCTTTTAAAGTTTCTTCTTTATTTTCAGTCTTAGTTTTTTCTGATTTTAAATTACTATTTTCTTTTATTTCTTTTTTTGGGCTCGTTTCTTCTTGTTTTAAATTTTGTCTTTCTTCTTCTTTTTTTGTTTCTTCTTTTACTTCTTTATTATTTTGCTTGTTATTTTCTTTTTTAATCTCTTTTTTATCTTTTTCTTTCTTTTGACTTTCTAATTTTCTTGCCTCGTTTTTTATATTTATTATTGGAATATTTGCATATAAAGCTGGTGCTCCATTTGTTCCATCATCATTTTCTTTATTTGTAAGTCTAACATCAATTGCACGTTCATCTACATCTATGTATTTTTTTATTACCTCTATAATTTCTTGTTTCATTAATTCTAAAAAGTCTGCTGAGACATTTGCTCTATCTTGCATTAAAACCAAGTGTAATCTTTCTTTCGCTGCATTTTTTGAACTATTAGACAATTTACTTTCTTTTTTGTTTAATTTTTTAAAAAATTTCATTATGTTTTCAAACATTATCGTGATTACCCCCAAATTTATTTATTATTTTTTAAATATTTTTTTTATTTTTGAAAAGAATCCTGTTTCTCTACCAGGAATTGTTACTTCTATTTTTTCTCCCAATACTCTTTTAGCTATCTCTAGATAAGCTTTTCCTGATGGGGCTTTTTTGTTTTGAATTACTGGCTCGCCCTTATTTGTTTGAGTAATAATATATTCATCATCTGGAACTACTCCTATTAAATTTATTGATAATAAATCTACTATATCCTCAACATCCATCATTTCACCCTTTTTAACCATATTAGGTCTAATTCTATTAATCACTAATTCTGGATTTTTTATCTCTGATGACTCTAAAAGTCCTATTATCCTATCAGCATCTCTTATTGCGGATATTTCTGCTGTTGTTACAACTATTGCACGATCTGCTCCTGCAATTGCATTTTTAAATCCTTGTTCTATTCCAGCTGGACAGTCGATTAAAATATAATCAAATTGTTCTTTTAATTTTTCTACTAAATTTCTCATTTGTTCTTCATTTACTGCACTTTTATCTCTTGTTTGAGCAGCTGGTAGTAGGTATAACTCTTTAAATCTTTTATCTTTTATTAATGCTTGTCTTAATTTACATTTTTCTTCTACAACATCAACAATATCATATACTATTCTGTTTTCTAATCCCATAACTACGTCTAAGTTACGCAAACCTATATCTGTATCAATTAATGCTACTTTCTTCCCTTCTAAAGCTAAACTTGAACCTAAATTTGCTGTTGTTGTTGTTTTTCCTACTCCACCTTTACCTGATGTAATAACTATTACTTCTCCCATAATTTTCCTCCTTAGGATTTTTAAACACTTTTTTAATAGCTATATGATAT
Organism: uncultured Clostridia bacterium; assembly: GCA_947629085.1. GTDB lineage: Bacteria > Bacillota > Clostridia > TANB77 > CAG-508 > CAG-269. The sequence goes on along the minus strand of CANRCM010000009.1, from coordinate 20,267 downwards.
AACGAAAACGTTAAAAAGTCAATGAGTTTTACAAGAAAATAACAAAAATATTTCAAAAATATTACAAAATCTTTACAAAACGATAACATAAAAATGAGATAGAAATATTTAAATATTTTCTATCTCAAAATTTTGCGTTTACTTTATAACGCTCTGTTCTTAATGAATTTATTCTGTATTATTTTAAATATAATGTTAATCTACTTCCTATTTTCTCATTATTCAAATATGGATTATAGAAATTTCTATATACAATTTCTTTACTATTATTATAATCTCCACTTCTTATTGTTCTATATGAATTATTATTAGCCTCTACTGTCCATTCACTTTTATTTCCTAATAAATCATATACATTATTTAACTTATCCTTTTCTATACTTCCAGTAATATTACTTGTATTTCGATTAGATTCTAATATTGGTGTAATTGATGATATATCTATATTTTCATTTGTTTGCATCCACTTTAACATTTGGTCATATTGACAGCCCCATATCATTTGTCCTTGTACTGAATTTGTACTATATAACTGTTGTTTTGCATATAACCCATACCATTGCATTTGTGTATTCTCTTTATATTCCATACTAGAATCAGTAGATTCTTCTCCTTTTTTTATTTTTATAACATTTCCATCTATAGTAGTTTCATACCTACCTATATAAAATCCTTTATTTTTCTCTACACTATCTATCATATTCCTAAATTGGGTTTGCAAATATCCTTTAAATGCATTTCCATTAATGAATTCTGTACCTAATATATCTTTTAATATTGATAAGTATTCTAAATTATTATCATATTCTTCTATTTGGTCTGGCTCTCTACAATTTAATTGACTTTCATCTGTATTTGTATTCAGTTGCATTATTTTATTTTCTTCTGTCCAATTCAAAGGATCTGAACCTGTTTTAGTCCAGTTATAATATAATTTTCCTGATACTGTTCCATCAATTAGCGTACCATACATTTGACTAGGATTATTCACTGGTACCCAAACAAATTCATTATCATTTTCATCTGCAATTACTAAACCTTCTTTTATTGTATCTTCTCCAGAATTTCTACTTACTTTAAATCCCTCAGGAATAATTGCTGTATCACCATTTTTATCTTCATATTTTTTAGACATTTGATATATTGAAGACCAGTTATTATTTAAGGATTCTGTTATTATATCAGTAATTTGAGATATCCCAATATCACTTTGCGCATCGTCTTGATCTTCTCTATAATAAGTCTTGTTTTCATATTTTATTCCTTTTACATAAAAAATATTATGACTTATAGAGTTTATTATATATATATCATCTAGAGTTCCATCTTGTAAATTTGAAACATTTTCTTCTGTAATTTTTTCATAATCTTTTCCATATGTTAAAGTAATATTTTCCATTACAGATAAATCTATTACATAGAAATCACCTTTATCAATATTTTCGTTTGATACTTTAGTTATATTTGTTAATACGTTATCTTCTATATTTGGTTTTATTATAGGAAGCGCTCCATATTGTAAATAATAATTAGATACTTTTCCTCTTAAGTTCTCTATATCAGCTTGCATACTTTTTAATTCTTTTATACCTAAATTAGATTTTACATTATAAAGAATTACTCCTGAAATAATCAATATAACAATTATTACTATAACTAGTGAAACTAAAGTAACGCCGTTTTGTCTTTTTACATTTTTATTCATCTTTTGATTTTCTCCTTTTTTCTTTAGTATAAGTGTACTATTTATTTTCTTCAATTTCAATACTTTTTTTTATTAAATTATAAATTTTAGCTTTTTGCATATATATTTTATCTTGTTTTATATGTAAAATCCATAAAAAAATAATAATAATAAATATTGCTATATTTTTTATGTAGTATATTGCAAAGCTTGATAAAAAAGTTACCAATATTAAAGTAATTAGTGAAATATTATTAATATATTTTTCTGATTTATTTTTTCCAAACAACATATGTAAAATCCCTTTTAATACTCTTCCTCCATCTAGCGGATATATTGGTAGTAAATTAAAAAATATTAATAATAAATTAGCATATATGCAAATCAAGTTAGAAAATATATTCATCTTTATATTTAATATTATTATAATCATTAAAATATTGGTAAGTGGACCCGCTAACGCTACTAAAATTTTTTTTAAAACTAGTAAATTTCCTTTTGATATTTGTTTATTATAATCATTTGGTGTTAATTTAAAAGATACTCTTAATCCATACGGCATTAGTTCAATACTTTCTGGTTTCATACCTAAAAGTATTCCTGCTAATAAATGTCCCATTTCATGTATTATAGCAAAAAGGATAATCACTGCATAAGTTTCTACTTGTTTAGTGAAATAAAAAAGTATTAGAAATAGGAATATTTTAAAATCAATTTTAAATCGCATACTTTTCTCCTTTATAATTCTAAAATACTTTGTGGGTCAACTGTTCTTTCAGAAATTCTTATTTCAAAATGTAAGTGTGGCCCAGTTGAATTACCTGTTGAACCTACTTCTGCAATTTCTTGTCCTTGTATGACTTTATCTCCTTGTTTTACATATAGATTATTACAATGAGCATATATTATGCTCACTTCTCCTATTTGAACTTTTAAGTGTTTACCATAATCACCTTCTTCTGAGGATAAAACAACTTCTCCATCTGTAGCTGCTTTTATTTTTGTCCCCATATTTGCCGCTATATCTGTACCAGTATGATTTTTAGGAACTGTTCCTGTTGCTGTTTCTCTTATTCCATATTTAGAACTAATTGTACCCTCTATTGGTTTAATAAATGATGTTGTATTTTTTACATTAATAATATCTTGCTCTGCTTGAGATAATTCTTGTAATTGATTTGACGCGTTTCCCTCATTTGCTCCTCCTATTGCTTGATCACTATTAGTCGTTTCTGGTTGTTCACTATTATTTTCTTCTTGATTCTGATTGTTCTCTTGATTTATATTAGTTATTTTTTCTATATACGATTTTATATTTTCATATAGTCCATAAAAATTTGTATCATATGATAATAGTTCTTTTGTTTTATTCATAAAATCTTCTGAAAAAACATAATTATTGTTATTAATTGTATAAATCATTAAATAAATTGCCACACATAATAACATTTGGATAAGCATTTTTTTAAATAATTTCATATCCTTTTTTTCTTTATTTAAATTAATCGCTGTAATTTGCCTTATATTTCCTCTTCTTCTTTTCTCATATATTTCCTCTGCTCGTCTAATCTTTTCTTCAACTGACATAGTTCTTTCCATAAAAAAACACCTCTTCCTTAGTTTCTTTTTAACTTTATGCTAAGAAAAAGTGTTTTATTCTTTACTTTATTAATATTATCAGACTTTCTATAAATATAATTAAACTAGCTATATAAGCATAATTTCTAACTTTAGTGTACTTTTTATTTATTTTCTTATTATTTATACTTTTTTGTTTTTTCTTTGCTTCTAAAGCTGAAATATAATTAGAAACTATCATTTCGGCTTCTTTTACAATATAATTATTTTCTTTTTTCATGTTTTTTATATTTTCTGATGTTTTATTATTTTCAATCTTTTCCAATTGTCTTATCTTTTTATTTGATTTTAATATAATAATTGCTTCCTCTACTATATTAGATGGTAGATTTTTTAAAATAACCATATTTTTTAGATTACTTTGATTCATGTATACCTCCCTAAATTATGTATTTATAATAAGTTTTTCCATATTTTCAGGGTTTATACAATTTATTCATAATTTTAAAAAGGTATTAATTCTTCCTTATAACATATATATTTTATTATAATAAAAATTGAAGATAGAAAACTTTTTAGTATTCTATCTCCAATATCAATATTATTATATTATTTCATATCTCTTTTTAATTTGAAGTATCTTATTCCAAAGAATGCTCCTAATATTAATACTAATGTTGTAATTATTAATGTTCCTATTGAACCTGTATTAGGTAATATTTTTGTAGCTGTTGTTGGATCTGTTTTTGGAGTAGTCTGTGTATTATTTGGGTTGCTGCTTGGATTATTATTTCCATTGTCTTCTGTTTTTCCATTGTCTTCTGTTTTTTCTTCTGTTACCTTTTCCCATTTTGCTATTAATTTTACATCACTTACTACTTTATCATCAAAATTATATTGATATTCTTTACCATCTTTTTCATAATACCAATATTTAAATTTATATCCTTCTTTTGTTGGGTCAGTTGGCTTTGTTGCTGTTGTGCCATATTTTACTTTTTGATCACTTAAATCTCCTTCTTTAGCCTCTGTTCCTCCTTGAGCATCAAAAGTAACTGTATATTTTATTCTATCATAATATAATTTTAAAGTTAATGAATTATCAGCTGTTACTTCTCCTGTTGCCTTTCTTTCTGAATAAGTAGTATTTTCTTTATATCCTGTAAATTCTTTTGATTCTGCTGTTACTTGTGTTCCTACTTCCGCTGTTTTGCTATTTGTTAAACTTGGATTTTCATCATAATTTCCTTCATCATTTTCTAAATAATATTCCACTTTATATGTTGCTGTTGTAACCTCTGGATCTGTACCTGGTTCTTCATTTTTAATCCATTTTGCATAAATAGTTTGATCTCCTATAGTTCCCTCAGGTAAAGAAGTTATTTTGTTTTGAAAATTGCTTTCTTTATACCATCCATCAAAGGTATATCCTTCTCTTGTTGGATTTTGGAATACAACTTCTTCTTCTATAGTATATTTTGAAGGATTGTCAGAATCATTTGTACCTCCATCTAATTCATATGTAATGTTATATTCAATTGGCTCCCATTTCACATATAAATATATTTCTTCTCCTTCTGTTACAGCATAGCTCCAGTTATTATATTGTGGATCACTTTCTGAAAATGTATCTCCTACTCTTCGATACCATGTATTCGGTTGTTTCATTTGATATCCTTCTCTTGTTGGCGTTTTAGGTCTTGTAGGATAAAGAGTTTCTCCTGGTGTTATCCATTGGTCATAATTATCTTCTATACTTCCTCCATTAGGATCGTATATTACATGACATTTTTTACCATATACCACTTTAATTTTATGATCAGATACCACATTAACAAAAGGGTAGTGACTCTTATAAGGGTTTAATGAAATAGGAGGCCATTCTCCACCATCTACCGTCATACTTTTTAAATAATATTGTTCATCGTCTGATATTCCATCATTGCCTGGCTGATAGAATATTTCTTTACTTGCTCCTTCTGGTACAAAGTTATCTGTAGGAGTAATAGTTCCATTTTCTACTTCAGTTTCTATTTTATAATATTTGTTATTATCTGGTACCTTAAAAAATGATATATTACCATATGCCTCTTTTTGATCAAAAGTATATGTAACATTTAAGTCTTTTACATTTTCTTCTTTTATATATGCATTAGCAATATTATCATCCTTGTGATTTACTCCTGAATTATCATACATATATATTCTTGTATAATCACTTCTGTATATGTCTACCATTTTGTAATAAATAGAATTATTTTTTGATCTAGATGTAATATAGACATCATTAATATTATTTGAACCAAGACTTTCAATATGATTTACTGCTATTCCTTGATTCAAATCTATATCTGATACTTTTAAAAGTCCGCTAATTGGAACCTTTTGATCGCTGTCATCTGTGATTTCATATACTACATTAACTTCTGTATGTCCTACTGAAAGTCCTCGTCCTACTCCAATATCAAAATCTACAGGTTCAAGTATATCATTATTTCCTACTTTATATCTTCCTACCTGAAACATTATATCTGTACCTTCTCTAGCTACTTTTTCTATAGATAATAATTTCATTTTTATATTATATTTTTGATTATTATATGTAAGAGCATGATGATAAGTAATATATAATGTATTTGTATCTTGGAAAGAATATCTTGTTTCGTGATCATCAGATATATCTCTATTTTCATCGAATCTAAGTGTTAAATACGCATTTCTATATTCGTCATTATTGCCATCAGTTCTAACACTGAGATCTGTTCTATAACCAGTTGGTGAACTAACTACTATAGCATTTTCTTTATCTTGTGGTTTATATGTATAAAAAGGATGATCTATATCATCATTAGTTTTTACCCAGGTTTTTGCATCTTCTGCACTTGCTTCATACTCATTTAACATCTTTGCATCTTGTTTAATTTCGCTTCCACCTTCTCTAACATATGTTCTTGGAGATTCAGCAAATGCGTAATTTGTAAAAATTAACATAAATATTACTAACATTACTGTTATTTTTTTCTTCATATCATTTTACTCCTTTTTTCGATAATTTTATCTATTTTATTATAATAAATTTTTTGTTTATTTTCAATACACTTTTCGCTTGTAATCCTCATATAATTCTCTATATCCCTACATTTTCAAAGATTACGTGCTTTATGTCATTTAAATTACATTTATGTTACATATTGATTTCATTATATAATAATAAATAATTATAATCTTTAGTATTTTAAATATCTAAAACGGAATAAAGCCTTGAATATTTATTATTAATAAACATCCAAAGCTTTTTTATTTTTGATGTTTGATTTTTAAGCTGATTTCAATTCTAATCTTAGTTTATCTGCTATCATTGCGATGAATTCTGAATTTGTTGGTTTACCTTTAGCTGCAGAAATTGTATATCCAAAAATATTTTCAACAACTTCTTGTTGTCCTCTTCCCCATGCTACTTCTATTGCATGTCTAATTGCACGTTCTACTCTTGATGGTGTTGTATTGAATTTATAAGCTATTTTAGGATATAAACTCTTTGTTATTTGATTTATAACATCTATGTCATTTACTACCATCATGATTGCTTCTCTTAAATATTGATATCCTTTAATATGTGCCGGTACTCCAACTTCATGAATAACATTTGTAACCAATGCTTCTAAATTTTCTTCTTTTTTACTTTCTTCTTTAGATAAATCTATATATTGTTGTTTTGTCTCTTTGGTTATAAAATTATTTGTATTCTGTGTTGGTTGATAAAATTCAATATCTCTAATCCTTTGTATTAATAATTCAATATCAAAAGGTTTTACAACATAATATTCTGCACCTAATGCTATTGACTTTTGAGTTACTTTGTCTTGTCCTACTGCTGATAACATTATACATGTTGGTTTTCGATTTTTCATTTCATTTATTTTTTCTAATACTCCTAATCCGTCAAGATGTGGCATTATTACATCTAATAAAACTACATCTGGTTCTGTTTTATTTACTAACTCTACTGCCTCATTTCCATCTCTTGCCATTGCTACAATTTCCATATCCTCTTGTGAATTTATGTAGCTAGATAAAGTATGACTAAATTCGTGATTGTCGTCTGCTATTAAGACTTTAATTTTTTCTTTCATTTTTCCCTCCTAAAATTTCCTGTAAACTTTTATAGTTGTGATTATAATACTTAATTTTAGGATTTACAATATATTTTTGGAAATTTTTTCCAATTGTTTGTAAAAGTTTCTTTTTTATATACTTTTCGTTATATATTTTTTAGATAATTCTTTTATATTTTTTATATTTATATTTTTTGTTTCAAAATCTTTCATTAATTTATGTTTTATATGTTCTTCCAATTCAATTTTACAAACAATGTTATCTAAATATTGTACATGAATAATATTTATTTTATTATTTTTACAATAATATTTAAACTTCTCAAATTCATTATAGTTTAATTCTATTTCTAATTCTTGACCATAACATTTTTCTATTTTAATACTTTTATCTATTGCTTGTAATACACTATTAGAATATGCTCTAACTAAACCTCCAGTTCCTAATAAAATGCCTCCAAAATATCTTGTTACAATAACTAATATATTTATCAAATTATTTTTTTGTAATATATTTAACATTGGTACTCCAGCGGTTCCTGATGGTTCTCCATCATCATTTGATTTTTCGATTAGTCTATCTTCCATTATTCTATATGCTATACAATTGTGCCTAGCATCAAAGTAATTTTTTTTAGTTTTAATTATTATCTCTTCCGCTTCTTTTACACTTTCTACATAAAATATATTGGTTATAAATTTCGATTTCTTTTCTATTAATTCTATATGTGCATTTTCTTTAATTGTTATAAAGCTCTTCAATTTATCCTCCTCATATTTATTATGATATTCCTGCCACATATCCAGTTGAATATGCTATTTGTAAATTAAATCCTCCTGTATAGCTATCTACATCTATAACTTCTCCTGCAAAATATAACCCATGTATAATTTTTGATTCCATGGTCTTAGGATTTATTTCTTTAATATTTACTCCTCCACTTGTTATAATTGCTTCTTCTATTGGTCTAAAATTACTTATCTCTACATCAAATTGTTTTAATAACTTTAGCAATTTTTTTCTTTCTTCTTTACTTATTTCATTTATTTTTTTATTAGGATTTATTTTACTTCTTTCAATAATTGTATTAATTAATTTATGTGGTAAAAGTTCTCCTAGACTATTCTTAAATTCCCTATTCTTTTGTTTAGCAAAATCTTTTAAAATTCTTCCATCCAATTTTTCTTCTGATAAAGCTGGTTTTAAATCTATACTTAAAATAATATTTTTGTTCTTTAACTTTTCTTCTATATTTTTATATCTTACTAAATGTGCTGATGAACTTAAAATAGTAGGTCCTGATACGCCAAAATGCGTAAATATCATTTCTCCAAAATCTTCATAAATAACCTTTTTATTATCTAAATCTTTTAATTGAATCTTTACATTTTTTAAGCTTAATCCTTGTAAATCTTTACATGTTTCTTTATTATAGCTTTCTAATGGTACAAGTGATGGCCTTATCTTTGTTACAGTATGCCCTAATTCTTTAACTAATTTATATCCATCACCAGTAGATCCTGTTAAAGGATAACTGTTTCCTCCAGTTGCAAGTATTACTTTATCTGCTTTCATCACATTTCCATTAACTATTACTCCAACAACATGACCCCTTTCAGATAATATTTTTTCTACTTTAGCTTCATATTTTATTTTTATCTTTAATCTTTTTATTCTTTTAGTAAAACATTTTAGTACATCTATTGATTTGTCTGTTACTGGAAATATTCTATTTCCTCGCTCTTCTTTTACTTCTAATCCTTCATTTTTTAGAAATTTAATTATATCAGAATTAGTAAATTGCTTAAAACAACTATATAGAAACATACCATTTCCTGGAGTATTTTTTATAAATTCATCCATCTCTAAAGAAGATGTAATATTACATCTTCCTTTTCCACTTATTAACAATTTCCTTCCTAGCGATTGCATTTTTTCCAAAATAACAACCTCGTTACCTTTTTCTGCAGAAGAAATTGCTGCCATCATTCCAGCAGGTCCTCCTCCTATTACAATTACATTCATATAAATCTCCATTCTATTTTGTAAAAGTTTACTCCATCATATATTCAATTGCCTTTAAAATTCCCATTTTACCATAGTAATATGTAAGGCCACCTTGCATATATGCTATATATGGAGGCCTAATTGGTCCATCACAACTAAGTTCAATTGTTGAACCTTGTGTAAATGTTCCTGCAGCCATTATAATTTTATCTTCATATCCTCCCATATCTCCTGGGTATGGTAGCACTTTTGAATCTATTGGAGACCCCTTTTGAATTCCTTGGCAGAATTTAATTAATTTGTCTTCTTCTCCAAATGATATTGTTTGAACAATATCCGCCCTCTTTTCATTATACTTTGGTTCTACATTATATCCTAGTTTTTCTAAAATCCTACTAGAAAATACTGCTGTTTTTATACTACTTGCTACAACAGATGGAGCAAAAAATAATCCTTTTATAAATAATGTATTTTGATTCAAAGATGGTCCTATTTCCTTTCCAATTCCAGGAGCTGTCAATCTTTCTGCACATAATTCAACTAGTTTTTTCTTTCCTACAATATATGCTCCTGATGTTGCAATGCCTGCTCCTAAATTCTTCATAAGTGAGCCAACTGCAATATCTGCACCTACTTCTATTGGTTCTCTATCTTGAACAAATTCTCCATAGCAATTGTCTACCATTATAATTACTTCTTTATTTACTTTTTTTATAACTTTAATTATTTCTTCTATTTTTTCTATTGTTAAACTTTTTCTAGTAGAATATCCTTTTGATCTTTGTATTTCCACTAATTTTACATTATTTGTGGATAACCTCTTCTTTATTTTATCTACATCAAATTCATTATCTACTAAATCAATTTGCTCATATTTTACACCATATTCTTTTAATGAAATTTTACTATTACCAGAAATACCAATTACAGTTTGTAAGGTATCATATGGTTCTCCTGAGATACTCATCATCGTATCACCATTTTTTAATAATGCTGATAAAACTATTGATAGTGCATGGGTACCAGATATTAATTGACTTCTTACTAAAGCATCTTCTGCTTTAAATATATCACTATATATCTCTTCTATTTTATTTCTACCTGGTTCATCAATTCCATATCCAGTTGATGAATTTAAATGTGATTCTTGTAAATCACATTTTTGAAATGCATTCAGTACTTTTCTACTATTTTCTTCACAAATTTCATCTATTTTTTCAAATATTGGTTTTATTTCTTTTTCTACTTCTTCTGTTAATTTTTCTATTTTCATACTCATACTTTATCTCCAAATTAATTTTATTTAAAAATTTTATTATTTCTTAACATATATATTTTACTACAACTTTATATTTTTAGCAAATTAAAAGCTTAAGTCATATTTAACTTAAGCTTTCATATATTTGTTTATAATACATATTTCCTTATTAGTATTATTCCTCCTGCTATTGTAACTAATATAGCAAATCCTAATGTAAAGTAAATTCTCATTTGACCTGTACTTATTGATAACATAACTGGTGCATCATCTATATCATCTTCTCCCCATTTTTTATTATCTGGAGTTGAATCTCTATCTGGTACTCCATGTTCATTATAGTCTTCTGAAATTTCTGCTGTATTTGTCTTAATTCCCATATTGTTTTCATTATTTATCCATGTAAGCAATACTTCTACATCAGCAAATTCTCCTGGTTGTAATAATGTATTTTCTAATAGCCTTGTTGATATTACATTGTTTCCTTCATCTGTCCATCCTGGATTATCTTCTGCTACAAATTTTAATCCTTCTGGAACATAATCTGTTATTTCTTTTGCATAACCTGCTATATCTCCTTCATTAACTATTCTAATTGAATATCTAAATTTAACTGTTACTTCATTTATTTTCTTTCTATGTAATTCAACTTTAACTACTTGTTCTGGATCATCATATGGTTGGTGTCCTGTTTCTGTTATAGTTTGACCACTACTATCTATTACAATTGCTTGTGTTACCCATTTTCTTAATGCTAAGTCAAATTCTACTAATTTTAAGTCTTCAACATCAACATCATCTTGATCTTTCCAATTACTTTCATCTCCTGGTGTTGAATCTATATCATCAGCAGTATCATCACCAATTTCTGCAATATTTCTTAACTTATATTCTGTTCCTTCTGCCACTTCACTCTTAGCTTTTACTCTTGTTGTCATAAATACTTCTCCGTATGTAGCCTCTCCTTCTCCTGTATATGCTTCAATTGTTGTATCTTTTAAATAATCTGTTGCATACATATAAATTTCATTTGAATCAAAATCTACTTCTTCGTAATATTTTTCTCCAATTTTAACTGCATCTTTTACATCTGCAGTTGATAATTTAAATGCTTTCCATCCATATTCTTTATTTACTTCATCATCTGGTAAATATTCTAATCCTGAAGGTAATCTATCTGTTACCCAAGTTGCTGTACCTTCCATTTTTCCTTCATTATAAACTCTTATAGAATATGTCACTTCATCATTTTCTACTACAGTTGGTATATTAGAATCTACATCATAATAATCATATATTGTATTATCTTTTGATTCATCTAATTTAGCATATCTATTATTATATTCGTTTTTTTGCTTATTATATGTATTATATATAGATACAATTTGTTTTCTTAATGCTAAATCAAATGTTTCTAATGTTATATTATCGTAATCTTCATCATCTTGGTAGTTTGTATGATCATCCTTTCCTGGCCAATTTTCTGGTTCAGAATCTCTATCTTTTATTGGATCTCCTTTTTCATCTGAATCTCCTGTTATTGCAGCTTCATTTCTTATTATTTTATTTATTTGAGCTTCTTTTGAGACTTTTAATACCAATGTTACATCTACAGAATCTAATCCTGCTCCATTTTTATTTATATCTTTAGATGAATCATATGCTTTTAATAATTTATTTTCTCCATTTAAATAATCTTCTACATCTATACTTATACTTGGCGTTGTATCCCCATCATATGTATCTGTTTTCAATGTACTATTTCCATCTTCTAATGTATCTATTCCCCAATGAGCATTATTATTTGCTATCAACTTATATGTTTCTTCATCAACCTTTTCATCTTTACTTGTTATTCCTTCTTCAGCACTATAACTGTATATAGTTATTGTTTCACCATCTTCTTTAGCTTGTACAAATTGTAAACCTAGAGGTATATTATCTGTTAATTTAGTAACATAACCATCTATATCACCTTCATTATATACTCTAAATGTATATGTTACATAGTCTCCATGTTTTACTGATACTACATCTTTACTTAAAGTATAATCTGCTGTTGTTTTTGTTCCTGCTGCTAAGTCTGTTGTATCTATTTTTGTAACACTTTTACCTTTTGATGTATCATTATTTATTGCTGATATATATTTTACTAATTTTAAATCAAATTGACTTGGATTTACTACTAACTTTTCAAAATCATCATCATCTTGTTGACCTTTCCAGTAATAGTCATCATCTGCTTCTACATCTTTATTTGTTGTATCTCCTTTATAAGTATTTTCATCTGAACTTAATAATCCATTTTTATTAACATTTGGTGAAGTTGTTGGTTGTGAATCTCTATCTGGTACAGTTCCATATTCATTTGCATCTTCTGATATCCAAGCTACATTAGTTAGCACTTGTTTTTCCTCTGTTGCTTGTGCTGTTACTTTACATTTTATTGTAACAGTTTCTGATTTTGGTTCTCCCGAACCTGGATAAGCTTCTATATTATTCTCATTAGTTCTTTTTAATACTAATTTATTTGTTGTTGCATCATATGATTCTTTTTCATAATTTCCTTGAATTGAATCTTCAACATATTCTAGTCCTGTTGGTAGTTGGTCTGTTATATTAGTCGCTCTTCCTGCTATTTTGCCCTCATTATATACTGTTAAGTTATATGTAACTTCATCTCCTATTTTTACTGGGACAGGATCTTTTCTATGGTTATATGTCGCTGTTGTATTACTTTTTAATGTTGACTCATCAATATTTGGTTTTCTTGTACTTTTTACTGCTACGCCATTTACATGTGTTATATATTTTCTAAGTGCCAAGTCAAATGGTTTCACATCTAATGTTAATTTTGTTGGAATACTTTTCTCTGTTTTCTCAGGTATCATAACTGGTTGTGCTTGATTGTCATTTTGAGATGCCCACAATGTAAGATTATTACTTGTATATTTTATATTTATAGATATTTCTAAATTTTCTACATCTGATACAGAAATATAGAAATCTTTTCCTACAAAATCTTTTACGTTTTTATCTGTCTCGCTTTTATTATTATCTAACAATTTATAATCTTTATTTACTGAAAAATCAATTGTATATGGTATATTACTTTCTTCTACATTATCAATACGAATTGGTCCTATAATATAATTATTTCCTTTTTCTTCATAATTTAAATTTGTTGTAGTTACTGTAGCAGGTGCTTTAGTTTCACTTGAACTTGAATAATTATTTGCATTTTCTTTAGCTGTATCAATTAAATATTTATATAACTTTTCAGCTTGTTGCTGTCTTTGTTTTCCATCATAGCCTTCATGGTTTTTATAATTTGATAAGACTTGATAATTATTACCATCTTCTGTATATTGTAACCATCCGCTATCCAACGTTTTATCATATTTACCACCATCATTTTCATAATTAGTAAAATACCATATAGCTGCTTGTTGTACTGCTGCTATATCATCTCTTGTTAAAAAAACACTATATGCTTCTAAATTTATTCCTGCTGCTTCTAATAGTGCAGTTTTTTCTGAATCTGTAGACTCATCAATAAGGTATAAAATATCACCTAATGCTAATAATGAATCATATTTACTTACCTGTGTTTCTTTATATGGTACTGTACCTTCTACTATACTTTTTAACACATCATTTTGGTTTTTTATTGCTTCTCTTTCTGTTTTCATATTATAAAAGACATTATAAACTGCTCGTCTTTTTGTATCACTAAATCCCTGTCCTGCTTTTACACAATATATATTTTTACTTCCATCTGATTTTTCTGGAGCATTATCTCCTTCTCCAGTATACTCTAAAATATTCCAAATTTTAGCTGCAGTACCTGTATTTCCATTTGTCTTCGGTTCTCCTATACCATATCCGAAATTAGGATCATCATTTTTTCTTAATTCTGTTATTCCTAAATACTTTGGTGTCGATGGCGTTTGAGCAAATACACTTTGTGTTACTAAAATGGATGCTAGTAACACTATTATCATTATTAAACTTATAAAAATTTTTCTAAGGTTCATATATATTTCTCCTTTATTTGCCTACTTATATATAATTGTATACTTTTTTTTATTTTAGTCAATAGGCTTTTTTTACATTTTTTTGCACTTTTTCTGATTGTTCATATTTCATCTACGGAAATATGGTTTTAAAATATCAATTAAATATAATTGCCTACATTACAATTATATTACATTTTTGTAATAAAATCAAGGTTTTATGTGAATTAATGGGATTTATTATATTTCCCTAGTTTTTAATTGTTTTCTATTTATTTTGCATATTTTAAATACTTTTTTCATAAAGTTTAATGGTGATTAAATCTATGAAATTTAAATTTATAAAAATATTAGCTTTTTTATCCTGTTTTATGTTTTTATTTAATTATTACTGTTGTTTTGCTGATGATATTGAAAATGAAGTAATTGACTCAAATATTATAGAAACAACTTCAAATGATTTATCTAACTTAAATATTAATGCTCGTTCTTGTATTGTATTAGATAGATTAAGTAAAAAAGTATTATATGGTAAAAACGAATATAATAAAGTAAAAATGGCTTCTACCACAAAAATTATGACAGCAACTGTTATTTTAGAAAATTGTAACTTAAACCAAACAGTTGAAGTATCTAAAAAAGCCGCTGGAACAGGGGGCTCTAGACTAGGATTAAAAACAGGAGATAAAATAACTGTTAGAGATTTGTTATATGGTTTATTACTATGTTCAGGAAATGATACTGCTGTGGCATTAGCAGAAACTTGTAGTGGAAGTATTGCAGAATTTAGCAAATTAATGAATCAGAAGGCTTTAGATTTAGGATTGTATAACTCACACTTTGAATCTCCCCATGGTTTAGATTCAGATGAACATTATACTACTGCATACGAATTAGCTTTACTTTCAGATTATGCTTTAAAAAATCCTACTTTTTTTAATATCGTTAGTACTAAAAGTTATACAGTAACCATAAATGGCTCTTCTAAAAATATATCAAATACAAATGAATTACTAGGCAATTTGCTTGGTGTATATGGTATAAAAACAGGATTTACAAACGGCGCAAACCGTTGCTTAGTTACAGCATGTAAAAGAGATGATATGGATATTATTTGTGTTGTACTTGGCTGTGACACTAAAAATTTTAGAACACAAGATAGTATAAAATTAATAGAATATACTTTTAAAAATTTCCAATATGTAAATATAGAGGAAAAAATTAATGAAGAATTTGAAAAATGGAAACAAGAATATATAAATGATTTTTATATAGATAAAGGGGTATATTCTGATTTAAATTTAAACTATTCAAATTTAGAAAATACTACTATTCCTATTAACAAAAGTGATATTTCTTTATTAAAAATTAACATTAATGCAAATAAATTCCTATATGCACCAATATCTAAAGATACTGTTATAGGTCATATAGATGTAGAAACTAATGATGATATTATAGTTTCAGTAGACATTTTAACTTCTGATACAATAGAAAAGAAGAATTTCTTTAATTATAGTTTAGAGTTCTTTAAAAATTATTCATCAATATTAAATTCTATATCTGATTTTATTTAATAAATATAAGTTATTTATTTTACTACAAAAAAATAAACCCAAATTATTAAACTTTTTTGTCTAATAATTTGGGTTCACCTTGTTTTGTTTTTTCTATTTAACATTTTCTTTTATGTATTCAACTACATCTTCAACTGTTACAACTTTTTCTGCATCACTATCTGGAATTTCTATATCAAATTCTTCTTCAAGTGCCATTACTAATTCTACTATATCTAATGAATCTGCACCTAAATCATCTATAAATGATGCCTCCATTGTAACTGCATTCTCTGATACTCCTAATTGCTCAATAATAATTTCTTTCACCTTTTCTAATACTTCTTCTGAACTCATTAGAGTTCACCTCCTCTCAAGTTTGCAAATGATATATTCATTTGATATTTACTTTTTCATAGTTCATTTATATTATATGTTTTTATATTTGTCAAGTGTAATTTTGCTTTTTTTTAAATTTATAATATTATGCTAAATTGTATTTAAATTTTATGATTCTTTTTGCTTATTTCTTTGTTTTTCAAATTCTTCTATCATCTTATCAACAGCTTTATTAGCTACAAATTTTTCTGCTTGAATAATTGTATACTCAAATAATATTTCATCACTACTTCCATGCGCTTTTACAACAGGTTTTTTTACACCTAAAAATAAAGCTCCTCCATATGATTTATAATCCATTGCTTTTGATAGTAATTTTATAGGTTTTTTCGCTACTAGATATGAAAGTTTTGTAAATAGATTTTGTGTAAAGCTTTCTAACAAAGTTCTTTTTACTAATTTGCCTATACCTTCTGTTGTTTTTAAAAAAACATTTCCAGTAAATCCATCTGTTACTATTGCATCAATTTTACCTGAGAAAGCATCTCTTCCTTCTACATTTCCTACGAAATTAATATCTAATTCCTCTGCCTTTTCTTTTAATAAGTTATAACTTTCTCTAACCAATTCATTTCCTTTTGTTTCTTCAGTTCCTATGTTTAATAGTCCTATTGCAGGTTTTTCTATTCCAAAAGTATTTCTTAAATATATTGTAGACATTTGAGCAAATTGTAATAAATTAATTGGTTTACAATTTGTATTAGACCCTGCATCAATTAGCAGCAATCTACTTTTATAAGCTGGTAATATTCCAGCTAATG
The DNA here is from genome assembly GCA_947629085.1 of uncultured Clostridia bacterium. Lineage (GTDB taxonomy): Bacteria > Bacillota > Clostridia > TANB77 > CAG-508 > CAG-269. The sequence goes on along the minus strand of CANRCM010000009.1, from coordinate 2,892 downwards.
CTGGCCTATCAATTCCTCTTATTCTTCCTACAATTAATGTTGCTCCTGTTAATAATGCTCCTGAATTTCCTGCAGAAATAAATACATCTCCTTCATCTTGTTTTAACATATTAAAACCAACTACCATAGAAGAGTCCTTTTTATGTCTTATTGCATCTGTTGGTTTATCTTCCATTTCTATTGTTTCAGTTGTATTTACTATTTTTAGTCTCTCTGATATCTCTTCTAATTCTTTTCCATAAAATTCTTTAACTTTATTCCTAATCACATCTTCTTTTCCTACTAGAACTACTTCTGCTTTTACTTTATTAATTGCATTTATTGCACCTTTTATATTTGCATCTGGTGCATTGTCTCCACCCATTGCGTCTAATATTATTCTCATTATTATTGTTCCTCCTAAAATAGTTTAAATATTATTTATATTTATTAATTTTTTCTATATTCTAATTATATTTTTAGTATCTCTATTTTATTATTCTTTATAAAAAAAAGCAAGCTTTTTATGGCAATACATTAAAAAAGTAAAAAATATCGTATAGCATTACTATACGATATTTTTATAATTATTTTTATAATTAAGCTAAGATATCAGCAACAACACCTGAACCAACTGTTCTACCACCTTCACGAATAGCAAATCTTAATCCTTTTTCAATAGCGATAGGTGTAATTAGTTCGATTGTCATTGATACGTTATCTCCTGGCATAACCATTTCTGTTCCTGCAGGTAATTCAATAACACCTGTAACGTCTGTTGTTCTGAAGTAGAATTGTGGTCTATATCCATTGAAGAATGGTGTATGTCTTCCACCTTCCTCTTTAGTTAATACATAAACTTCAGAAGTGAATTTTGTATGTGGATTGATTGTTCCCGGTTTACATAGAACTTGACCTCTTTCGATGTCTTTTCTATCAATACCTCTTAATAGAACACCAATGTTATCACCAGCTTCAGCTTGATCTAATAATTTTCTGAACATTTCTACACCTGTAACAACAGTTTTTGCTCTTTCTGTTGTAAGACCGATGATTTCAACTTCGTCTTGAAGTTTTACTTGACCTCTTTCTACTCTACCTGTTGCAACTGTTCCACGTCCTGTAATTGTGAATACATCTTCAACTGGCATTAAGAATGGTTGGTCAATTGGTCTTTCTGGTGTTGGAATATAATTATCAATTGCATCCATTAATTCTTTTATTGGTTTATATACTTCATCTTCTGGGTTTGTTGATGAACTTTCTAATACTTGTAATGAAGATCCTTTTACGATTGGAATATCATCTCCTGGGAAACCATATTCAGAAAGTAAGTCTCTTACTTCCATTTCTACTAATTCTAATAATTCTGGATCATCAACCATATCACATTTATTTAAATAAACAACGATATATTTAACACCAACTTGTCTAGCAAGTAAGATATGCTCTCTTGTTTGAGGCATTGGTCCATCAGCTGCTGAAACTACTAATACAGCACCATCCATTTGAGCAGCACCTGTAATCATGTTTTTAACATAGTCAGCGTGTCCTGGGCAGTCAACATGTGCATAGTGTCTGTTATCTGTTTCATATTCTACGTGAGCTGTGTTAATTGTAATTCCTCTTGCTTTTTCTTCTGGAGCACCGTCAATTTGATCATAAGCTTCATATTGAGCTTTTCCTAATAATGATAAATATTTTGTAATAGCTGCTGTTGTTGTTGTTTTACCGTGGTCTACGTGACCAATTGTTCCGATATTAACGTGTGGCTTTGTTCTTTCAAATTTTGCTTTTGCCATTTTAAAATTCCTCCTTTAATTTTGAGATTTCTCTCTTTTATTTTATTCTTTAAATTTAAAAACTTAATTTTGTACTTGCATTTTATAACATTTTAAAGAAAAATGCAAGTATTTTATTATTTTTCTTATTGTATATTATATCATACTTTTTTTAAACTTTTTACTCTGCTTTTTTTCTTGAAGCAACCACTGCTTCAAAAACTGATTTTGGAACTTCTTCATAATGAGAAGGTTCCATAGAGTATGTTCCTCTACCTTGTGTTCTAGAACGAAGTTCAGTTGCATAACCAAACATTTCAGAAAGTGGTATAAATGCATGGATTTCTTGCATTCCATCATTTCCTTCCATTCCTTCCATTCTACCACGTCTAGAGTTTACATCTCCTATAACATCTCCCATATATTCTTCTGGAACTACTATTTCAACTTTCATAATAGGTTCTAGAATAACTGACTTTGCTTGTCTCATACCTTCTTTAAATGCCATAGATGCAGCAATCTTGAACGCCATTTCTGAAGAGTCAACTTCGTGATATGAACCATCAACTAATGTTACTTTGAAGTCTGTAACTGGATAACCAGCAAGGATACCACTTTCAGCTGCTTCTCTCATACCTTGTTCAATTGGCTTAATATATTCTTTTGGAACTGCTCCTCCGACAATTTTACTTTCAAATTGAATTCCTGTTCCTGGTTCTAATGGTTCCATATCAAACCATACATCACCGTATTGTCCTTTACCACCAGATTGACGAATAAATTTACCTTGAACATGTGCACTATTTCTAATTGTCTCTTTATAAGCAACTTGTGGTTTACCTACATTACATTCTACCTTAAATTCTCTTTTTAATCTATCAACAATAATATCTAAATGTAATTCACCCATACCTGCAATAATTGTTTGTCCTGTTTCTTGATTTGTGTAGGCTTTAAATGTTGGATCTTCTTCAGCGAGTTTTGCTAAAGCAATTCCCATTTTTTCTTGAGCTGCTTTATCTTTTGGCTCAATAGCTATATCAATAACTGGATCAGGGAATTCCATTGATTCTAGAATTATTGGATGATCTGGATCACATAAAGTATTTCCAGTTGTAACATCTTTTAATCC
>CANRCM010000008.1 GCA_947629085.1 uncultured Clostridia bacterium | reverse complement strand
ATTCTTTCTTTTTTATCTTTGTTTGAATTTAATACTGTTGAACCTGATTCTAATGTTCCTGAATATACTCTAAAGAAACATAATTTTCCAACAAATGGATCTGTAGCAATTTTAAATGCTAAAGCTGCAAATGGTTCTGAATCAGATGTTTTTGCTTCTGTTTCTTCTCCATCTAATGTTTCACCTTTAATATGATCTATATCTAGTGGTGATGGCATATAGTCAACTATTGCATCTAATAATTCTTGAACACCTTTATTTTTATATGAAGAACCACATGTTACTGGAACTATTGAATTTGCAATTGTTCCTGCTCTTAGTCCTTTTTTGATTTCTTCCTCTGTAAGTTCTTCACCTTCTAAATATTTCATCATTAATTCTTCATCTTGTTCTGCAACTGCCTCTATCATTATGTTTCTATATTCTTCAGCTTGTGCCTTCATTTCATCAGGAATTTCTGTTTCTTCAACTTCTTTTCCTAAATCATCTTTATGAACGAAAGCTTTCATTTTTATTAAATCTACTATACCTTGGAATTGATCTTCAGCTCCTATTGGTAATTGAATTGGAACTGCATTTGCCTTTAATCTGTTTTTTAATTGATCAATGCAAAGCATAAAGTTAGCTCCAGTTATATCCATTTTGTTTACATATACCATTCTTGGTACACTATATTTATCAGCTTGTCTCCAAACTGTTTCTGTTTGTGGTTGAACTCCACCTTTTGCTGCTAAAACTGTTACAGCGCCATCAAGAACTTTTAAAGATCTTTGAACTTCTACTGTAAAGTCAACGTGACCTGGTGTATCAATAATATTAATTCTATTATTATTCCAAAAACATGTTGTACAAGCTGAAGTAATTGTAATTCCTCTTTCTTGTTCTTGAGCCATCCAGTCCATTGTTGCAGCACCTTCATGAACTTCTCCTATTTTATGTGTTTTTCCTGTATAAAATAATATTCTTTCTGTTGTTGTTGTCTTTCCAGCATCTATATGCGCCATTATTCCTATATTTCTAGTTCTCTCTAATGGATATGCTCTTCCTGACATTTTTTATATTTCCCCTTTCAATATGAATTTTACCATTTGTAATGTGCAAAAGCTTTATTAGCTTCTGCCATTCTATGTGTATCTTCTTTTTTCTTGAATGCTCCACCATTTCCAGCTATTGCATCCATTATTTCTCCAGCTAGTTTTTCCGCCATTGTTTTTTCATGTCTATTTCTAGCATATGTTACTAACCATCTTAACCCTAAAGTTTGTCTTCTTTCTGGTCTAATTTCTAATGGAACTTGGTATGTTGCTCCACCTACTCTTCTTGCTTTAACTTCAAGAACTGGCATTATATTTTCTAAAGCTGCCTCAAAAACTTCTAAAGGATTTTTCCCTTCTTTTTCTTTAATAATGTCAAATGCATCATATACTATTTTTTGAGCAACTGATTTTTTACCATCTAGCATTATGTTATTTACTAATTTTGTAACAACTTTACTATTGTATATTGGATCTGGTAATACTTCTCTTTTTGCTATATATCCTTTTCTTGGCACTATTCTTCCCTCCTTAATTTTATTAATATTCTATATTAAGAATATTTCGGTACTCTGATAGGTTTTCCTACCCGCATAGTGCTTTATAATCTATTCTAAATTTAAGTACCTTAATTTAGTAAGTATTACAAGCACTATTTTAATTTTTTACTAAAATACCTTTTACTTTTTAGGTTTTTTAGCTCCATATTTAGAACGCGCTTGCATTCTATCTTTAACACCTGCTGTATCTAATGTTCCTCTTATGATATGGTATCTAACACCTGGAAGGTCTTTTACCCTACCACCTCTTATTAATACAACACTGTGTTCTTGTAAGTTATGTCCTATACCTGGGATATAAGATGTAACTTCATAACCATTAGAAAGTCTAACTCTCGCTACTTTTCTTAAAGCTGAGTTTGGTTTCTTAGGTGTAACTGTTTTTACAACTGTACATACTCCTCTTTTTTGTGGAGCTCTATTATTTGTTAATTTTTTGTTTTTAGAGTTCCATCCGTGTTGAAGAGCTGGTGCTGTTGATTTTGTCACTCCTGTTTTTCTTCCTTTTCTTACTAATTGATTAATTGTTGGCACTTAAATTTCACCTCCTATTTTTTATATTTGTTTTGTATTATAATAATTAAATTTTTATTTATATTACAAAACTATCAAATTGCTACGGAATTACACAATTAGAGTAATTTATTGCAACAGTCTATATTTTACCACCTTTACCTTTATAAGTCAATAAAAACTTGGAAAATTTTCCAAGTTTTTATTTTAATTATTTATAATATTTATCTAGCATCTCCATCATTTGTTTGTTCTTTATCATTTTCTTGAGTTTCTTTATTTACATCTGTTTTTTCATTTTCTTGAGGTTCTTTATTTCCATATTCTTCTAAAAGTGAAACTGCTTCATTGTAAGGAATTCCAAATCTTTGTATTTCTGATGCGCTTAAGTTAGGAAGAGCTTCTTTTTGTTCATCAGTTAATCCCTTATATGCCTCTTCCATTTTTGATATTCTTTCTGCTTCCAATTTTGCCAATTTTTCATCAGTAATTTTAACAGCATCCTTAAATATATTCTTTCTACTTTTAGTATCTAATTTAGATACATCTTTTCCTTCTGGAAGTTCTTCGACTTTTTCAGCCTTCTTAAATAATTTCTTATTTCTAATATTACTAAATAAATCTTTTAGGTTTTGTAGTCTTGATTTAGCTCCTATAACTTCATTTCCTTCTATTTTAGCCTCTTTTAAAGCAAGTCTATTCATTATTTTAAAATCTTTTTTTGATAACTCTGAATTTTCTAAATTAATAGAATATTCAAATGGGAAATATTCTTTATTAAGTACCGCATTTACATATTCATCTATTAATTGTGGATCATCTTCAATTGCCTTTATTATAACAGGGTTAATTTTTCTTCTTAAAATAGCTTGTTGTATCGGAAACTCTACTCCATTTAATTTCATTATTTCTTTTAAGTTTGCTCTTTTATATAATTCTTTTCTTTCTGCAATTACTTCATCAATATCTAATTGTTTATTTACATCTGTATCAATTTCATAATTTCCTGATATTGGTCCATAAAATACATTTGCTTTTTTAGTTGCTGCATCTATTTTTATTAATTTAACTTCATTTTCTGGCTCTTTTTCAGGTTCTTTTGTTGGTTCCTTTTCTGGTTCTTTTTCAGGTTCCTTTGTTGGTTCCTTTTCTGGTTCTTTTTCAGGTTCCTTTGTTGGTTCCTTTTCTGGCTCTTTCTCAGGTTCCTTTGTTGGTTCCTTTTCTGGCTCTTTTTCAGGTTCCTTTGTTGGTTCCTTTTCTGGCTCTTTTTCAGGTTCCTTTGTTGGTTCCTTTTCTGGTTCTTTTTCAGGTTCCTTTGTTGGTTCCTTTTCTGGTTCTTTTTTAGGTCCTTTTGTTGTTTCATCTACTGCAGCGTTTTTTACTTCATTCCATGTCTTAGAGAATTGTTCCATTTTTTTATTGTCTCTATCTTTAAACTCTTTTAATTTATCTTCACATATTTTTTTAGCTTCTTTTAATTCTGAAAGATCTTTTTTTAATTTTTCGTATTTATCATTTATTTCTGCCAATTTATCCCCATTAATTGGTATTTTAAGTCCATCTTTTTCTTCATATTCATATTTAAAATCTTTCATATCCGCTAATACTAATTTCATATTTAATTCTGTTCTATTAATATCTTTATCTAATTGCATTCCCTCTTGAGTTAGATCAGCGCGTAATTTATCTTCCGCTTCTCTAGTTTCTTGTTTTATTGCTTTTTCATTACTTTTTTTATTAACACTTAATTTTATTGATAGTTCTTCTTTTTTATCTAAATATTCTTTTACTTTCTCAGTAACCGTTTTATATTCAGAATCATTTTTCTCTTCGTTTATTGATTTTTTGTATGCTTCAATTAAATCTTTTTCATTTGGAGATAATTGTGCTAATTCATTTTCTAATTTTTTAATATGTAAATTTTTTATATTTAATGTAACATTAGCATCTTTTATAGCCTTATCAACATTTTTTATTTCGTCCTTGATATCTTTATCACTATATTTTTTTTCAATTGATTTTTTATCTTTTTCAAAATCCTTTATTACTTTATTTACTCTATTAACTCTTTCCCCCATATTAATACTCCCTTCAAACGATATAAAATATTTATCTTTATTATTTATGATATCAAATTTTCAGCATTTTTTCAATGTTTTTATGTATATTTAATATTTTTTTAACAAAAATGTAATATGTTGGTAATATTTGTAATAATTAACATTATATATAAAATAATTTTATTTTTATTACTTTCTTCCTTGAATAATTTTTTATTATTTAGAATTTTGCTAAACTTCTATCAGCAAGCATTTTGTATCTTTCTTTTTTATCTTTTATTTTCTCACCTTTTAATTCTGGTAATATTCCGAAATTTGCATTCATTGGTTGAAATTTTTGATTAGGAGTCGAAATATATTTTGCTAAAGCTCCAATTACAGTATTTTCTGGGAAAATAATATTTTCTTTTTTGGCTTTAAATTGATTAATTGCATTTAAAGATGCTACCATACCAGAGCTAATAGATTCCACATATCCTTCTACTCCAGTTATTTGTCCTGCAAAATATATATTAGGATTAGACTTTAATTGATATGTTTCTCTTAACAATTTGCTAGAGTTTATGTATGTATTTCTATGCATAACTCCATATTTTATAAATTCTGCTGTTTCTAATCCTGGTATCATACTAAATACTCTTTTTTGTTCTCCAAATTTTAAGTTTGTTTGAAAACCAACTAAATTATACATACTTGCTTTACTATTATCTTGTCTTAGTTGCACAATTGCATACGGTCTTCTTCCGTGTTCTTGGATCATCAAAACCTACTGGTTTTAAAGGTCCAAATCTTAGTGTATCTATTCCTCTTTTAGCCATTATTTCAATGGGCATACATCCTTCAAATATTTCTTTTTTTTCAAAATCATGAAGATTTACAACTTCTGCATGTATAAGTTCTTTATAAAATTTTTCATATTCCTCTTTATTCATTGGAAGATTTATATAACTTTGTTCTTTACCTTCTCCATTAGATAGTCTTTTTTTCCATTTATCTATACTTTCTTCTTTTTTCTTTTCTTGACTATATCTATCTCCATAAAACGCAATTTCAAAGTTTATACTTTCTTTACTTACAATTGGTGCAGCTGCATCATAAAAATATAATTTATCTTCTCCTGTTAATTTTGCTATTTCCCTTGATAATTTTTCAGAAGTAAGTGGCCCTGTTGCAATTATTACAATACCTTCTTTTATCATTTTATCTATATTAGTTACTTCTTCATGTATAACATCTATTAATTCATTATTTTCTATTTCTTCAGAAACTTCTTTTGAAAATTTTTCCCTATCAACAGCTAAGGCTTGTCCTGCTGGAATACTAGTTTTATCCGCTATATTAATTAATAATGAATCTAATCTTCTTAATTCCTCTTTTAATAATCCACATGCATTTGTTAATAAATTAGACTTGAACGAATTACTACAAACAATTTCTGCTAAATTTTTATTTACATGAGCTTCTGAAAATTTTATTGGTTTCATTTCATATAATTTTACTTTTATTCCTCTTTTAGCTATTTGATATGCTGCTTCTGTACCAGCCAAACCTCCACCTATAATTGTTATATAATTTTTCATCTTTGTGTATCTTCTTCCTTTTCAGATATTTTTACTTCATCTATTTTTACTTCGCTTATCTTTACTTTATATTTTTGTTTTTCTTTTAGTTGATCCTTATTTACCCATCCAAATAATTGTTTACCATTTACACTTTGAAGGGAATAACATACTGCTACATCTTTACTTTGTCTATATCTTTCAATTTCCTTTGCTTTTTGTTTATTATTTTTTATATAATCATTTAATGATTCATTTTTATTAGTTGCCATTAAAATTGTCTTATTTCCATATTTATCAGTCTTAACTAGAGCTGTATTATATACCTTTACTTTCATATCTTTAGAAAAATATCCTACACTTCCTGTTCCATCTGATACTGATGTATATTTAGTACCTTTTTCTACTTCATATGTTTCGCTTCCATAATCTAAGTTATTATCATTCTTTTCTTTATCTATTTTTGATTCTTTATTATTTTCTTTTTTATTATGCCCTTCTTTTGTGCTTTCATCTTTTTTGTTTTTATTTTGTTCTTTTATTTTTTTACTACTTACACTTTTGGTATCTAATTTTACACTCACACTTTGTACCTTGACATTATTAGTATTAAAGAATAAAGAATTTTTAAATTCATTATTTCCTTTATAAGTTTCTGTATAAGCTTTTTCATTTTTTTCAACTTTTACATTAGAATTAGTCTCACCTACTGTAGTTCCTCCAAAAAATGCAATTAATCCTGCCATTCCAACAGCAGTAGTTTGACCAATTATTTTTTTTACTTTTAAAAACTTATTCTTAACTCTATCTATAAATTTTACACTTTTTTCATTGTTTCTAACTTTAAAGCTTGATGGTATATCCTCAATAATATCTATATTTCTTCCATATCTATTTTCTATTGTATCATTGTACTTTATTGGTTGTTCTATATTTGCATATCTATATAAAGATGAATTTTTATTTTTTATGGTACTTAATCTATAGTTTGGTATATTGCTTGGAAGACCTTTTAAAATATCTTCTTCTCTAACCCAATGGCTTTTTAATTTTTTTTCTATTAGGCATAATTGTTCATATTTTGCATCTAATCTTAGTAAACTTCTCCTTATATCACCTTTTTTCCTATTTCCAGCTTTTATCCATCTTTCTAAATCTTTTTGATGCTTTAATATATCCATATAAGTCTTATTATATTTTTTTTGTAATTGGTCTATTATATTATTATTTTTTTCTTCTCTTTTTTCCATTACAATCTCCTTAAACTTATTCAATCATTATTATGTTAACATATTTTTGCATTTTTTTCAACACTTTTTCCACTTTTTGCTAAAAAAGAGGAAAATTTTTTATAAAATACTCTTTAAAAACTTTTTCCTCTTTTTTTATTTATTCGAATAATTTTAATATATCCTCTTTAGTCAATTTGTTAACAAAGACTGTATTGGTATCCAACATATTGCTAGCTAATTTAGACTTTTTTTCTTGAAGTTCATATATTTTTTCTTCTATTGAATTTTTAGTTATTAATTTATAAACTTGAACATTATTTTTTTGTCCAATTCTATAAGCTCTATCTGTTGCTTGATTTTCAGTAGATAGGTTCCACCACGGATCATAATGAATTACCATATCTGCTCCTGTTAAATTTAATCCAGTTCCACCTGCTTTTAAAGATATTAAAAATATTTTTATTTTTGAATTTTTGTTAAACTCATCAACCATTTTTATTCTTTCATCCACTTTAGTACTTCCTGTTAGTTTTAGATATTCTATTTGTTCTTTATTTAATTCTTTTTCTATTATCTCAAACATAGAAGTATATCCTGAAAATAATAATATTTTATGCCCACTCTTTATTGCTTCTTTGACTATTTCCATGCACTGTTCCAATTTGCTACTTCCTTCTTTATAATCGTTTATAAACAAACTTGGATGACAGCAAATTTGTCTTAATCTTGTTAATGCTGCTAATATTTGCATTTTATTATTTTCATATCCATTTAATTTTATCTTTTCAGCTATTTCTTGTTTTGCTTGAGCTAGATAATTTAAATATAAATTTCTTTGTTCTTCAAACATTTCATTATTTAAAACTGTTACTGTTTTTTCTGGTAATTCTTTTAAAACCTCTTTTTTATTTCTTCTTAATACAAATGGTTCTATAATCATTTTTAATTTTTCCATTACCTCGTTATCTTCTCCTCTTATTATTGGAGTTTCATACATATTTTTAAATTTTCTATATGAAAATAGATAACCTGGCATTATAAAATCAAAAATTGACCATAATTCTGCTAAAGAATTTTCTATAGGAGTTCCTGTTAACGCATATTTTGTATCTGCTTTTATTTTTTTAATTGATTTTGCATTTTGTGTATTACTATTTTTTAAATATTGAGCTTCATCAGCTATTATAAATTTAAATTGATAATTTTCTTTTTCATATAATTCAATATCTCTTTTTAATAAATCATAGGATGTAATCACCAAATCATATTTATCAATTTCTTTTATTTTTTCTTTTCTTGTAGCTAAACTACCATTAATTACCATGGTTTTTAAACTACTAACATACTTGCTTGCTTCATTTTGCCAATTAAGTGCTAAAGAACTTGGGCATACTACTATACTCGCTCTAGATTGTTCTGACTTTTGTATATAATCTAATATAACAGATAAAATTTGTATTGTTTTTCCGAAGTCCCATATCATCTGCTAAAATTCCACCAAATTTATATTTATCTAATATTTTTAGCCATTTAAATCCTGTTTTTTGATAATATCTTAGAACATCTTTTAAATCATTTGGTACTTGTATATCCTCTTCTAATTTATCTTTATCTAAATTATCAACAACTGTTCTATACTCTTGATTTTTTAAAATTTGAGTTCCTTTTATTTCTTTTAATAATTGATTTAAATAAAGACTTCTATAAACAGGAAGTTTTATTTCTCCTTCTTTTAGTTCTTTATAATCAATATTCATGCCAGTGACTAATTTATCCAAAAATTTAGCTTCTCTATTATTCTTTAAATCAATAAAGCTACCATCTTTTAATCTATAATACTTCTTCTTTAAAGAATATCTAGTTAATATACCCTCTAGTTCTTCTATATTAATATCTAAATTATCTAAATTTATTGATAACAGATTGTTTTCTACTTTTATACCTATATTTTCTATTTTAGGCTCTTTTATCTGTTTTCTTTTAAAATTCTCTGTTACTAAGACTTCAAAATGTTGCATATAATAATTAATGTCATTAATTAAAAATCTATATATTTTATCATTATCTGGTAAAATAAATCTTAAGTTCTTTGTATCTAACATAAACCCAGATTTCCTAAACATATTCATTACTTTTGTTTCTTCAATTATATTTCTAGGAAATGTTATTTTTTGTTTTTCGTCTAATGGATTAAATTCATTATTTTCATAAGTAAACTTAATATCCGCAATCATATAATTTTTTTCATCAAAATCTAAAAATATTTTCACCATTAATTTTTTAGGTTTATATTCTTCTATTTCTTTTTCTAGTATACTATCTATTCTAATTGCATCTTTAACTCTTGGAATTATTATAGAAAATAATTGTGTTAATTCATTTTTTCCTAATTTTAATTCTGTTATATAATTTTGTCTAAATAGTTCTAATAATTTTAATTGTGATTTTTCAAAATTTTTTGTACATCTATATATTTTATTATCATCTAATATATATTTATATTTTTTACCTGATATTATATTAACTTTATATATGTCTATATTAGGGATTATCATATATTTTTGTTTATCTATTTTGGTTAATTTAAATTGTATGTCAGGCTTTTTTTCTGTGAATTCTATCTCACTTGTGTTATAATCTTTTTGAAATGCAACTTTTCTTCCCTTTAGCACTTCAAACAAGTCATCCATAGCACTATTACCAATTATTATACTTGTCTCGCTTAACGCTTTTCCATAATATTTATAATTACTATTTGAGTTCGAATTTGCATATTTAATAATTTCTGCATACTTCATAATAAATTCTAATATTGGTTTACTTTCATCATCAAATGCATCTACTATATGGATAAATTTTAACTTTTCACCATAACGATAGATCTCTTTATTTGTCATTAATGTATAAAATTGTGCTAAATTTTTTATTTTATACATTTTTTTATCGCCTATTTTAAATTCAATTTTCATGTCTCTTGAAAATTTATCATAAAATATTTTAGGTTCAATTTTTATTGTTCCTAATCCTTTTATTATTGTGTTTGATTCGTTTATTCCTTCAATTTCTTCATTATAAAAAATATTAACAATATTTTTAAAATTTTTATATTCGGACTTGTTTTCCATCATTTTCCCCTCACTTGGCATAATATTATATATTATTTTATGTTAAAAATCAAGAGTATAAATATATAAAAAAAGACCTCCAATTTTAGAGGACTTTTTTATATCATTTTAAACTTGCTTCATAATTACCTTTTTGTTGCCTTTTTACTTTCTTATAATGCTTAGCAATTAATTCATCTAATTCAATACTTAATTGATAAATAAATTCATAATCGTCACCTTGCTCTATACTTTTATTTAATTTATCTCTTAGTCTACAAATTTCATCATTTAACATACTAATCTCTCCTTTTTTCTTGGTTATCTTTCGTATAAATTAAAATTAACACATTATTTACCTCAAGTCAAGTATTTTCAATGGTTTTTGGCAACTTTCGTATGTCACTTTTCACTGTTTTTCGACAGTGTTAGACAGCAAAAAACGGTATCACTCCATTTATATGAAAAATACCGTTTTTTCATGCTTCATTTAATTTTTCACTACAGATAATATCATTTTTTCTTCCTTAAAAACATCTGTTAAAATTTGATTTAAATATTTTAAATTTATTCCTTCTATTTCTTCTAAATATTCAAATGGATTTATTCCTTTAAAATAATCTGATAAAAATATTCTAGCAATATCTTGAACATCATTATATTCTTTTACATATCCACCATATACCATTTTTTTAATTCTTTCAAAATCTTGTTCATTTATGCCTTGTTCTTTATTTTTTCTTACTTCATTTTTAAATTCTTTATATAATGTTTCTGGATCTGTACATTGACCTGTTATTAATATATGTGCATATGTTTTTCCAAATTCATAATCTAAGCTTGGCTGTCCAGATATTATTCCGTCATTATACATTTTTTTATATAATTTAGAACTTCTTCCTGCAATAATATTTAATATTATTTCTATTGCTAAGTGCTTCTTTACTATTTCTTTTTGATCTTTTACTTGATCTTTAATACCTATTGTATATAAGGGTTGACTTACTTCAAATTTTTTCTCAATTTTTTCTTGTGCTATTGAATCTTCTTCATTTGAATAAATTCTTTTTATTTCACCTTGATTTTCATTTTCTACTAATCTCTTTTTTATATCTTCTAATATTTGCTCTGGACTAAAATCTCCTGATACCACTAATGCCATATTAGATGGATTATAAAATGTGTTATAGCATTTATATAAAATATCTTTATCTATATGACTTATTGTTTCTATTGTACCTGTAATATCTATTTTTATAGGATTTTCATGATACATTGCTTTCATTGCATTTAGATATACTTGCCACTCCGGATAATCATCATACATCATAATTTCTTGTCCTATAATTCCTTTTTCCTTTTCTACATTTTCATCAGTAAAATATGGATGTTGTACATAATCCATAAGTTCGTCTAAAGCCTCATAGAAATTATCTGTACATTCGAATAAATATGCTGTATGGTCATTAGTTGTATATGCATTTGCATTAACTCCTAATGCAGTTAAAGTATCTAAACTATTAGTTCCATTTTCTTGTTCAAATAATTTATGTTCTAAAAAATGTGCTACTCCATTTGGTACTTTTGTTTCTTTATCTTCTCCGGGTGCAATAAATTTATTATCATTTGAGCCATAATTAGTTCCCCATATAACAAATTTCTTTTGAACTCCTGTTTTCGGAATTATCATAACTGTTAAACCATTTTTTAATTTTTCAATGTATACTTTTTCTTTTACTTTCAAATTTTCTATAACTTGCATTTTTTCTCCCTTCTTTTTTATACTAATCTCTTAAAAAATAAATTGTATTTATACTTATTTTATTAGCTATATTCACAATATCTTCTTTAGTTACATTTTCAATTTTTGATGTATATTCTTCAATTGTTATTTTATTTTTTGCTAATTCTTGTCCAAAGTAATAACTAACCTCCGTATCTTGTTCGTCAGAAATAGTCTTTACTGTTGCAATAATTCCCGTTTTAGCATCTTCTATATCTTTTTGTGTAAATTCTCCTTTTTTCATATCATCAATTTGTTTTTTTATTAATTCTAATGCTTTTTCATAATTTCCAATTTCAATACCACAGTTTATAAATATATTGTTCTTATGTCTTAAATAACTTGAACTTGCTACATATGCTAAATGGGCCTTTTCTCTTACATTTTGAAACATCTTAGAATTAGCTGATCCACCTAATATACTATTATATATCAATGTATCATATTTTAATTCCTCTTTATCTATATTTACGTCTAATCCTAATAATAATTTTCCTTGCGTTACATCCATTGAATCTACTACAACTTTTTCTTCAGTTACTTCTTTATTTTGAATTTGTGGTACTATATAATTTGGCTTTCTTTCTTGTAATTTTGATAAATTCTCGTTTTCTTTTAATATGTTTACTGTTCTATCATCTACATTTCCTGATATAAATATATCTATTTTGCAAGTATTTATTAACTTTTTGTAATACTCATATAAATTTTTCTCATCTATATCATCTAAATCTTCTATATATCCAAATTTAAACAATCCAAAAGGTTTGTTTTTATACATTTCTTCTATACATCTATCCATAGCATATCTTGCTTTATTATCAATTTTTCCCTCTATTCTTTGTTTTATATTATTTTTCTCTTGTTCAATATATTCTTTTTTAAAAGAATCATTTTCTGTATATGGATTTAATACTATTTCCAATATTCTTTGTATTGATTTTTTTAAATTGTCTTCTTCTTGGTTTGGTAAAAAGTTATCATTAATAGATTCTATATAAAATTTTAATACTTGATTATCTCCTGTTTTATCTAATCCACAATCAAAGGTTGCTCCATACATTTCTTCCATTTTTTTACTTATCTCTTCTTGTGTATTCATATTTTTAGAACCTCTTCTTAACATCATGGATATTAATGCATTTTTAGTAACAGTTTCTCTATTTAACTCTGTTGTTAAAAATACAGCTACTAAATTTGTTTTAAATTTATTTGTTTTTATTGTATGAACTTTTATTCCTTCTTTAAGTTCAAATTCATTATATTCCATTCCATTTCCTCCTTCTTACTTATTATAAACTTTTTGTTAAATTTTATTAACATTTTATCACTATAAATTAAAAATTGGAAGTTAAAAATGCTTAATATACATTTTTTATACTTCCAATCCTATATTTTAATTAAATTTTCTTTTTCTTGCTGCTTCTGATTTTTTCTTTCTCCTTACACTAGGTTTTTCATAATGCTCTCTTTTACGAACTTCTTGTAGAACTCCATTTCTTGCACATTGTCTTTTAAATCTCTTTAGAGCATCTTCTATATTACCATTATTAACTTTTATTTCTGACATTTATATTCCCCTCCTTCCGGTCCATACGAAACTGTATGTGGGATAACCCTTATAACGACATTTATTATACATTAAATTAGTATAAATTGTCAATAGCTAAAACTCAAATAATACTGCTTTCTTTTCTTTTAGTGATTTTTGCACATCTATTATCCTTTGATTACTTGAACCTCTAAACTTTAATTTGATATCTTTTTTATCTTCTTCAAATTTTCCATCTACTAAAACATCTATATAAGATAATAATTCTGGTGTTTCTTCCCATTTTTTATACATATTGTTCATTATATCTTTTTCAAACGTATAACCTGAATAACACCATATGTTTTTATCTGGAAATTTTTCCTTTACTTTCTTAACCAATGGAAGTAATCCTTTTTGATTAATATGTTCTAATGGCTCTCCTCCCAATAATGATAACCCCGATACATAAGGATGATCTATTTCTTTAATAACTTTTTCAATTTCTTTTTCTGTAAATTCATTTCCATAATTAAAGTCCCATGCTTCACTATTAAAACAATTTTTACATTGATGTGTACATCCACTTACAAAAACTGAAACTCTTACCCCTGTTCCATTTGCTATATCTGCTTTTTTTATATCTGCATAATGCATACCCAATCATCCTCTTTCTTAATTAATAAAAGGCAACATACTTTTTATAAATCCATTAGTTGCTGGTATAAACCATAATATTCCTAGTAATACTATCATTATTACTATAGTTATTCCTGCTGCCATATAATCTTCTTTTTTTAACTCTTTTATATTTATCTTTGGTTTATTTTTAAATAATGTTGTTGCTACATCTAAAACTCCTTTATAAGTTCCAATATTATTTTTTTTAATTTCTATATTTTCTTTTTCTGTCTTTTGATCATTTATTTTTTTCTTTTTGTTTTGTTCATAATTATTTTCATATTTATATCTATTATTATTTTGTATCTCTTTTTGAAGTTCTAGGTCATATTGTTCTCTTAAAAATTCATCTGAAAGAATTTTATATGCTTCATTTATGTCTCTAATTTTTTGTTCAGCATATATCTTTTCTTCACCCATATATAAATCTGGATGATATTTTTTTATTAAAACTCTATATGCTTTTTCTATTACTTCTCTTGAAGCATTTATGCTTACTTCTAATATTTCATAATATTTTTTCATTTGATTTACCTCATTTATATTTGTTTAATTGTATTGTATACTAAAAAAAAGAAAATAGCAATACAGATTTAACTATTTTCCTTTTTATTTTTATTAATTATTCTTCATTAAATATTGATTCAAATTCATCGGCTGTGATTTTTTCTTTTTCTAATAAAACTCCTGCAACTGCATGTAACTTATCACTATGTTCTGTTAGAATTTGTTTCGCTCTGTTATATCCTGTATCAATTATTCTTTTGATTTCCGCATCTATTGCAGCAGCTGTCTCTTCTGAATATGTCTTTGCATGTGCTAAATCTCTTCCTAAGAATACTTCATCTTGATCTGTTCCTAATGTTATAGTTCCTAACTTTTCACTCATTCCATATTTTGTAACCATATTTCTTGCAATTGCTGTTGCTCTTTCTATATCATTACTTGCTCCTGTTGAAATATCTCCTATAATTAATTCTTCTGCCATTCTTCCCCCTAGTAATGATATTATATTTTCTTCCATCTCTGTTTTTGATACAAAATTCTTATCTTCTGTTGGTCTATACATTGTATAACCTCCAGCCATGCCCCTTGGCACTATTGATATTTCATGCACTGGATCTTGTGTTGGTAAATAATGACTTACAACAGCATGACCAGCTTCATGATAAGATACTAATTTATTTTCTTTTTCACTTCTTACTTTTGTTCTTTTTTCAGGCCCCATAGTTACTTTAACCATAGCATCTTCAATTTCCTTCATACCTATTTCTTTTAGGTTTCTTCTTGCAGCTAAAAGTGCAGCTTCATTTAATATGTTTTCTAAATCTGCTCCTGCAAATCCAGATGTATTTTTAGCGATAACTTTTAAATCTATATCATCTGATAATTTTTTCTTTCTTGCATGAACTTCTAGTATTTGTTCTCTTGCTTTAACATCAGGTAATCCCACAAGAATTTGTCTATCAAACCTACCCGCTCTTAAAAGTGCTTTATCTAAAACGTCTGGTCTGTTTGTTGCAGCTAAAACTATTACACCCTCATTAGCAGCAAATCCATCCATTTCAACCAATAATTGATTTAGTGTTTGTTCTCTTTCATCATGTCCTCCACCAAGTCCTGCTCCTCTTTGACGACCCACTGCATCAATCTCATCTATAAATATAATACATGGTGAATTTTTCTTAGCTTGCTCAAATAAATCTCTTACTCTTGAAGCACCAACACCTACAAACATTTCTACAAAATCTGAACCACTTATAATAAAGAATGGTACTCCAGCTTCACCTGCTACTGCTTTTGCTAGAAGTGTTTTACCTGTTCCTGGTTGACCTACCAACAAGACTCCTTTAGGTATTCTTGCTCCCATATCTGTAAATTTTTTAGGATTTTTTAAAAATTGTACTATTTCTTCTAATTCTTCTTTCTCTTCATCTACACCTGCAACATCTTCAAATGTTATTTTATTTTTATCAGCAGGTGTCATTATTCTAGCCTTACTTTTTCCAAATGACATTGTTTTACTTCCTGGATTACCTCCATTTGCTCCGCCCATCATAAAGAACCAAAAGATAAAGAATATAATTAATAATCCAAATGGAGTAAGTAAGCTAAGTATAGTTACAAATATTGATTCTGATTTTTCATCTAGAGTAAATGCTCCATCTTTTAAGAAGTCTTCTATATAATTCATGAAGCTTTGCATATCTGGTATATTTACTTCTTTTTTTATTTTTTCATCCTTTAATTGTACTGTTGCTGTTTTTCCATCTGATTCTATTTGAACAGACTCTATATTTCCATTGTTAATATTTGCTATTAATTCTGAATATTTCAATTTTGAATCACTATTTTCAATAATAGATGATAACACTACAATAAAAATTACTCCTATTATCAGCCACATAGCTAATGTTTTAATTCCATTTTTCAAAATTTTTTCCTCCTTATGTTTTGCTTATAATTTTTATATTGATTTTATAACATAGAAATTTTAGTTTGTAAACAATTTTTTTATGTCTTTTTTGTTACAATACCAAGACTTACAATAAATTTGCTACGGCTACTTATATTTGACTCAAAAAATAAATTTTATGATTTTTTACTAAAATTTTTATATTTTTATTTGGTGTTAGATATTTATTTCCAATATTATTATTACATAATTTTATAATATCTTCTATATGTATCTTTTCTATTCCTTGTACTGTACCAAAAAGCCTTGTTATAGTATATAGCACAAGTCTCGATTTTATTACTCTTTCTTTGTTATTAAACTTTTTTAAATCTACTATTATTTCTTTTTCTTTTTCCTCTATTAGTATTTCGTTATATACCTTAATAACTTGTTTTTCTATGTATTCTTCCTCTTCTTTAACTAAATCTGATAATCTTCCTAAAGCATTTATAATGTTAGGATTAAATTCCTTTTTTACATACGGAATCACTATATTTCTAATTTTATTTCTTGTATATTCATTTTCAAAATTGGTTTTATCAATTCTAGGATTTAATTTTTTTTCTTCACAATATTTCTCTATTTCGTTTCTTTCACAATCTATTAAAGGTCTAATATATTTACCCCTTTTTGCTTCAATTCCTTTTAAGCCTGATATGCCAGTTCCACGCATAATATTCATTATGATAGTTTCTGCGCTATCATTTTTATTATGTGCAATTACAATTTTAGTTGAATTAGTTTTTTCTAAAATTTCATTAAAAAATCCATATCTTGCATCTCTTCCAGCTTGCTCTATTCCTATTTTATTAGTATTAGCAAGTTTTTTTACATCTATACTTTTTGAATAAAATTCTATATTATTTTTTTTACAATATTCTCTTACATATTTTTCGTCTTCTTTTGCTTCTTTTCTAATCATATGATTAATATGGGATACTGCTATTTCAAATGTTAAATTTATCTCTTTATCTTCTTTTATTTCTTTTAATATATTAAGCATAGCAATGGAATCTGGTCCCCCAGATACCCCTAATATTAATTTATCTCCATTTTCTATTAAATTGTACTTTTTTATTGTTCTTAAGACTTTGTCTTTCATTTATACACCTTTCATTATTTTATATTAATATTTTCAAACGTATTACTTATTTTATTGTAATAAAAATAAGTAATATTATTTCTAACATTACTTATTTTACTATATTTATCTCTTTTTTTCAAGATTGACAAATTAATCATCAAATCTTCTTTCTAAATTAACAAATTTAGTATAGCTTCCAAGCCATAATAATTCTATTGTTCCTGTTGAACCTCCTCTATGTTTTGCAATAATAACTTCTGCAATATCTTTCTTTTCACTATCTTGATTATAATAATCATCTCTATATAAGAACATAACAATATCAGCATCTTGCTCTATAGCCCCTGATTCTCTCAAATCTGAAAGCATTGGTCTATGATCTAGTCTTTGTTCAGCTGCCCTTGATAATTGTGATAATGCAATCACTGGTACATCTAATTCTTTTGCAAGTATTTTTAAAGATCTACTTATTTCAGAAATTTCTTGTTCTCTGCTACCTAATCTTCTACCACTGCCTTGGATTAATTGTAGATAATCAATCACTATCATTCCTATATTTTTCTCTAGTTTTAGTTTTCTACATTTTGCTCTAATCTCCATAATATTTATACCAGGTGTATCATCTATATAAATTTCTGCCTCAGATAATGGTCCAATTGCTCCTGCAAGTTTTGTCCAATCATCTTCATTTAATTTTCCTGTTCTAACTTTATTACTGTCTACCATAGATTCACTGCACAAAATCCTATTAACTAGTTGCTCCTTTGACATTTCTAAGCTAAATAATGCAACTGGAGTATTTCCTTTTAATGCTGCATTTGTTGCTATATTTAATGCAAAAGCTGTTTTTCCCATAGCTGGTCTTGCAGCAATTAAAATCAATTCAGAACCATGAAATCCTGCTGTTTTATAATCTAACTCTGTAAACCCTGATGGAATACCTGTTATATGTTGTTTTTTATTATAAAGTTCTTCCAACTTCGTAAAGCTTTCTACTAATGCATCTTTTATAGGTGTATAACTTTTTTGAGTTCTATTTTGCATTATATTAAATATCTTTTTTTCTGCTCCTTCCATAATGTCTTCAACTTCTTCAGTTGGATTATATCCAAGCTCAATAATTTCATTTGCTGTTTTTATTAAATTTCTAAGAGTTGATTTTTCTTCTACGATTTTTATATATTTATTTGCATTTGCTGTAGTTGGAACTTTTTCTGGTAATTCTGCTAAATACTCAAGTCCTCCTATTTTTTCAAATTTACCCATTGATTCAAGTTCTGCTTTTACAGTAATAATATCAATAGGTTCTGCACGATTATATAAATTTAAAATCGCTCTATAAATTGCTTTATTATCTTCTCTATAAAAATCTTCCTCTTTTAATACTTCAATACTTGCAATAACAGCATCTCTATCTGTAAGCATACTTCCTATAATTGCTTGCTCTGCTTCTATATCATGTGGTGGTAGTTTTCCTAATTCCATTTTTTCATTTCCTTTCCTAATATATAAATCAGTTTGAAAATCAAACTGATTTATGTGATAGATTATTTGCTTATTACATCAATTTTTAAATTTCCTGTAATTCCTTCATATAATTTTATTGATATTGTTCTTGTTCCTAGTGTTTTTATAGTTTCTTTTAACTCTATTTTCTTTTTATCTATATTTATTTTATATTCAATTTTTAATAATTCTGATATTTCCTTAGATGAAACTCCTCCAAATATTTTGCCATTTTTTCCTGCTTTTACTGGTATTTTTAAAAGTATTTTTGAAAGTTTATCTGAAAGCTTTTTAGCTTGTTCTTTTTCTTGTTCTTTTTTGTAAGCATTTGCATCTTGTTTTGATTTTAGCTTACTCATATTTTCAGAATTTGCTTCTACTGCTAAATGTTTAGGTAATAAAAAGTTTCTTGCATAGCCATCTGATGCATTTATTATTTCATCTTTTCTCCCTACTCCTTTAATATCTGCTTTTAAAATAACTTTCATCGTATCATCCTTTCTTAATATTTAGCTATTACTTTTTATCATATTATCTAATTTAATATAATCTTCTTGTGTTACACTTTTATCTTTATTAATATCACATCTTATTTTTTGTTCTTCTGTTAAGTCCTCTGTTAATGGATTACTATCTTCTAAATTTAAATAACTTGATAAGATTTCTAAATCTTGTTCATCAATTTGATCGTCGTCGTTAATATCTCCTATTTTATTTTTATCTTCCAAATCTTCAACATATTCATCATACATCTGATTATACTTTTGCTGGATATCACTATTTTTTACATCATACTGTTCTGATATTATTCTTACTTTTTGATTTTGGTCAGATGATTGATTAGATATAGAAAAATAAGATATCGTTATCACTGAAGTTATAAATAACATAGCTGCTAATACAGTCATTGTAATTGATCCTTTTTCTTGTTTAAGTTGCTCCTTTATTAATTTCATAAAATCTCCTATCTTTAGTTAATTTTCTAATTCTGAAAAATATTCATTAATCTTATTTATTAATTCTTGCTTAGTTTCTTCTATAGTCTTTCCCTCTACTTGTGCTCCTGCTAGAGTGATATGTCCTCCTCCACCTAATTTTTCTAATATTACTTGAACATTTATATCTCCAATTGAACGACCGCTAATACAAATTTTATCTCCTAAGTTTCCTAAAACGAATGATGCTGTTATATCACTAATTGTTAGCAATTCATCTGCTGCCTTTGCACAAATTAAACTTGCATCTTTTGTTTTTTCATCATACATAGAAATTGCAATTGTTTCATTTACAATTTCTGATTTTTTTACAATATCTGCAATTGTATTAAAGCTATTTAAATCACTTTGGAACCATTTTTTTACTCTTATAATATCAATCCCACATCTACGTAAGTATGCTGCTGCCTCAAATGTTCTAACACCTGTTTTAAATGTGAAATTTTTTGTATCCATCATTATTCCTGCATATAAACTTTCCGCTTCAATAGTTTTTAAATCAATTTTTGCTTCTGCATATTGAAGTAGTTCTGTTACTAGTTCAGCTGCTGAAGATGCATATACTTCTTGAAACATTAAAGTTGCATTTTCTATATAATTTGCACTTCTTCTATGATGATCTATAACTACTACTTTTTGAGTTTTATCTAATAATTCTGGTGCATCTACGTAAGTAGTTTTATGTGTATCTACTATAACTAATAAAGTATCTTCATCAACATTTTCTAGCGCAACTTCTTTATTTATAACTATATCTTCATATTCTACATCTTTGTTCATCTCTTCTTTAAATGATTTTAAAGATTCTGCTTCATCACTAATAATTATATATGCATTTGTATTTAAGGCTTGTGCTAATCTGTATATTCCCATACAAGAACCTATACTGTCCATATCTGGATTTGTATGTCCCATTATCATTACTTTTTTAGATTCTCTTATTAAATTTTCTAATGCATGTGCTACTACCCTAGCTTTTACTTTTGTTCTCTTTTCTACCTCTTCTGCTCTTCCTCCAAAGAATTTATATATTTCATTTTCTCTAATAACTGCTTGATCTCCGCCACGTCCTAATACAACATCCATCGCGGTTTGAGCTGATTCATATTTCTCTTTATCTGTTTTTCCCTCATTAGATACTGCTATACTTAATGTGAATTGTACTTTTTCTTTAGTATCTATCTCTTTTATTTTATCTAATATACTAAATTTATCTTCTTTTATATCATTTAAATATCTTTGCTCAAATAGGTATATATATCTGTCTCTATCAGATTTTATTAATACACCTTTTGTTTTATTTGCCCACTCATACATTTCTTTATCTATTTTTGCTGTTACAATAGGTTTTTCACTAGAATCTATACTTCTCATTGTTTCGTCATAGTTGTCTACCATTATTATTCCAATACATGATTTTGAATCTTTATACTCTTTTTGTAATTTTATATTTTCAGTATCATCAATAAAGTATAGAATAATCATGTATTCTTTACTTTTTTTCTTTTCTTTATCTCTATTTTTTACATCTACAAATCTTCCTAGTATTTTATAATTTCTATTTTCGATAATTATTTCTCTTTTAATATCCTTATTATTTTTATCTTTTTCACTTTTTTTACGTGCTTCTATTTCCTCTTTTATATCTATACATAAGTCATTTATATATGAATTCATATCTATATTTGCAAATTCTGATATATATTTAGAACTTCTCCAAATAACATTACCATCTGTTTCAAATATGATAAGAGGAAATGGTGAATTTATTAAACTCGTTTTTGCTGCTGAATTAACTGTCAATGTTAAATCTTGCAAAGTTTCTGAAATTTCACTTTTTCTCTTTTTATTTGCATAGTAAGTATATCCCATTATTATTGCATATATTAATATTGATGGAATTATCATATATCGATTTCCTATGCTTATTATAATTAGTAAAACTAAAATTATTGCTAAATAGATTTTAGTTCTTGATACTAGAGTTTCTATATTTTTTCTATTGTTATTTTGCATAAAATATCTCCTTACATTTATTCTATTATATTTTACTAACAAATAGTATATTTGTCAAGAAATAAATCATCTCATTACTTTTATTTTAGAATTAAAATAGTATGCAAATTATTAAAATTAAATTGCATACTATTATTATACATTTTTAAAATTTATATATTCTGATATAATCTACTTATAAATATAAATGAGAATAAAAACATACTTTAAATAGCATGTTTTTATTCTTTATATTATTGATTTGCTTCTACTTTTTCTTCAATATTAGATGTTTCTTCTGGTTCTTCTTCTGTATTAATATGAATTTGTTGATATTTTTGCATACCTGTACCTGCTGGAATCAACTTACCTATTATGACATTTTCTTTTAATCCTATTAAGTCATCAACTTTACCTTTAACAGCTGCATCTGTTAATACTCTTGTTGTTTCTTGGAAAGATGCTGCTGATAGGAAACTTTCTGTTGCTAGAGATGCTTTAGTAATTCCAAGTAATACTCTCTTTCCTGTAGCTGGTCGTTTTCCCTCTGCAATTGCTTCCTTGTTTTTATCTTCAAATTCATACATATCTATTAGAGAACCTGGGAACATATTTGTATCTGCATTATCTTCAACTCTAACTTTTTTAAGCATTTGTCTTCCAATAACCTCAATGTGCTTATCATTTATATCAACACCTTGGTTTCTATAAACTTTTTGTACTTCTGAAATCAAATATTCATAAACGCCTTCTGGTCCTTTTATTTCTAATATTTCAGCTGGATTTATTGAACCTTCAATTAATGCTTGAGCCGCTTCTACCATATCTCCATCTTTAACTTTCATTTTTGATCCAAATGGTATTGTATATGTTTTAGACTCATCTTTTCCTTTAACAATGACTTCTTTTTTCTTTTTAGTTTCTTTGATTTTTACTTTACCATCTATTTCAGAAACTATTGCAAGTCCTTTTGGTTTTCTAGCTTCAAATAATTCTTCAACTCTTGGAAGTCCTTGAGTAATATCAGCAACACCAGCAACACCACCAGAGTGAATTGTTCTCATTGTAAGCTGTGTACCTGGCTCACCTATTGATTGAGCAGCAATTATTCCTATTGATTCTCCTATAGAAACTAAATCTCTCCTTGCTAATCCCATACCATAACACTTTTGACATACGCCATGTTTTGATCTACATCCTAAAACAGAACGTACTTCTAATTTTTCTATTCCAGAATTTACTATTTTTTCTGCTATTTCTTCATTAATCATTGTATTTGTATCTACAATTAGTTCTTTTGTTTTTGGATCTACAACATCTTTGATAACATATCTTCCGACAAGTCTTTCTTGCATTTTTTCTATTATTTGATTTCCATCTTTTATATCATAAACTATAATTCCTTCTTCTGTTCCACAATCATGTTCTCTTACTATTATATCTTGAGAAACATCAACTAATCTTCTCGTTAAATATCCAGAGTCTGCTGTTCTTAAAGCTGTATCTGAAAGTCCTTTACGAGCTCCATGGGCTGATATAAAATATTCCAATGCATCTAATCCTTCTGCAAATGATGATTTAATCGGAATTTCAACTGCTTTACCTGTTGTGCTTGCCATAAGTCCACGTATACCAGCAATTTGTCTTAATTGGTTCATATTACCACGGGCTCCAGACTTAACCATCATATATATTGGGTTTAATTCATCAAAATTTTCCTCCATTGCCTTACTTACTTTTTTAGTTGTATCTTCCCATACATTAATTACAGCATTATATCTTTCATCATCTGTAATTAATCCACGTGCATATTGTCTTCTTATTGTTTCTACTTTTTCATCAGCATCTGATAATAATTCCTTTTTAGCCTCTGGTACTTTTACATCATCCATAGAGAATGTTATACCTGCTAAAGTAGAATATTTAAATCCTAAAGCTTTTATATAATCTATTACGGCTGCTGATTCTGTTAAACCATGGGTACTAATTACTCTTTCAATTATTTGCCCCATTGATTTTTTCATAACTGGGAAACTAATTTCATATTGGAATGGATCTTCATCTCTATTAATAAATCCTAAATCTTGAGGAATTCCCTGATTAAATATAATTCTACCTGCACTTGTTTCTATTTTCTTTGTTTTAATTTCTCCATCTATTTCTTTCGAAATTCTTACATAAATTTTACTATGTATTCCAATTTCATTATTTTCAAATGCCATTATTGCTTCTTCTGGATCTTTAAAGTATTTTCCTTCACCTTTTTCTCCATCTAGAACCATTGTTAAATAATAACTTCCTAAAATCATATCTAGTCTTGGTACAGCAACTGGCTTACCATCTTGTGGCTTTAGTAAATTATTTGTTGAAAGCATTAAATATCTTGATTCTGCTTGTGCTTCTGGTGATAATGGTAAATGAACTGCCATTTGGTCACCGTCAAAGTCAGCATTGAATGCTTCACAAACTAATGGATGCAATTTTATTGCTCTTCCCTCAACCAATATTGGTTCAAAACTTTGAATTCCTAATCTATGTAATGTTGGAGCACGGTTTAACATTACTGGATGATCTTTTATAACTTCTTCTAATATTCCCCATACTTCTGGTCTTAATCTTTCTACCATTCTTTTTGCATTTTTAATATTTTGTGCAATTCCTCTACCTACTAATTCTCTCATAACAAATGGTTTAAATAATTCAACTGCCATTTCTTTCGGAAGACCACATTGATAAATTTTTAATTCTGGTCCTACCACAATAACAGAACGTCCAGAATAATCAACACGTTTTCCAAGTAAGTTTTGACGGAATCTACCTTGTTTTCCTTTTAACATATCTGATAATGATTTAAGTGGTCTATTACCAGCACCTGTTACTGGTCTTCCTCTTCTACCATTATCTATTAAGGCATCTACAGATTCTTGTAACATTCTTTTTTCATTTCTCACAATTATTTCTGGAGCACCTAATTCTAATAATCTTTTTAATCTGTTATTTCTATTTATAACCCTTCTATATAAATCGTTTAAGTCTGATGTAGCAAATCTACCACCATCTAATTGAACCATTGGTCTTAATTCAGGTGGAATAACTGGAATAACATTCATAATCATCCATTCTGGCTTATTTCCAGATATTCTAAATGCTTCTACTGTATCTAGTCTTTTAACAAGTTTTACTTTCTTTTGTTCACTTGCATTCTCTAATTCTTTTCTAATATCTTTTGATAGTTTTTCAATATCTATTTGTGCTAAAAGTTCTTGTAATGCTTCTGCACCCATTCTTGCTTTGAATGAGCCTATACCGTATTTTTCTTCAGCCTCATGATATTCTTTCTCATTTAGTATTTGACATTTTTCTAGTCCTGATGTTCCTTTATCTGTTACTATATATGATGCAAAATAAATTACTTTTTCTACATTTCTTGGTGAAATGTCCAGCATTAATGCTACTCTACTTGGAATTCCTTTAAAATACCAAATATGAGCAACTGGTGCAGCAAGTTCTATATGTCCCATTCTTTCACGTCTAACTTTTGATTTTGTAACTTCTACACCACATCTATCACAAACAATCCCTTTATATCTTACTCTTTTATATTTACCACAGTGACATTCCCAATCTTTTGTTGGTCCAAATATTCTTTCACAAAACAGACCATCTTTTTCTGGTTTTAATGTTCTGTAGTTGATAGTCTCTGGTTTTTTAACCTCACCTTTTGACCATTCTCTTATTTGTTCATCAGATGCAATTCCTATTTTTAATTTATTAAAAATATCTAATTCGTCCACTATTTTTCCCCCTAGACTTTTTATAATATTTTTTGATTTTAAAACATAATATAATTCTATCCCCCGCTCTTGCAATCTCTTAATGTCGATTATCTTATGTTTTAAAATCTATTTAATTAATTTATTATTCAATAATATCATCATCATTATCAATATTATCATTTGCTAAATCATTGTCAAATAATAACTCGTCATCTTCTATCCCTTCATACATATCTTCTTCGCTGTCTTCTATTGAGTCTTCATCATCTTCTAAGGCAATATCATCAGTAGTTTCACTTGATTCTTCATAGCCATCTAAGTCACCATCATCTATTACTTCTTCTTCAGATAGAACTTTATTTTCTCTTTCAGGATCATATTCTATTCCTTCTTCAATATTTTCTTTTAATTCTAACTCTTCATCGTTTTCAGAATATAAGCGTATATCTAATCCTAAAGATTGTAATTCCTTTACAAGAACTTTAAAGCTTTCTGGTACTCCTGGTTCAGGCACATTTTCACCTTTAACAATTGCTTCATAAGTTTTTACACGTCCTACAACATCATCAGATTTAACAGTTAACATTTCTTGTAATGTATATGATGCTCCATATGCTTCTAGAGCCCAAACTTCCATTTCTCCAAAACGTTGTCCACCAAATTGTGCCTTTCCACCTAAAGGTTGTTGCGTTACTAATGAATATGGTCCAGTTGAACGAGCATGTATCTTATCATCTACTAAGTGATGCAATTTTAACATGTACATTATGCCCACTGTAATTGGTTTATCAAATGGATCTCCTGTTCTACCATCATAAAGAATAGTTTTTCCATCTTCATTCATACCTGCTTTTTGTAATAATTCTTTAACGTCAGCTTCTGTTGCACCATCAAATACTGGTGTTGATATTTTCCATCCTAAAGCTTTTGCAGCTCCTCCCAAATGTACTTCTAAAACTTGACCTAAATTCATACGTGAAGGGACACCTAATGGGTTTAATAAAATATCAATTGGTGTACCATCTGGCATAAATGGCATATCTTCTTCTGGCAATACTCTTGAAATAACACCTTTATTACCATGACGTCCAGCCATTTTATCTCCTACAGAAATTTTTCGTTTAGTTGCAATATAACATCTAATTATTTGGTTTACCCCAGGTCCTAATTCATCTGAATTATCTCTTGTGAAAATCTTTACATCAACTATTGTTCCTGCTTCTCCATGAGGTACTCTTAAAGATGTATCTCTTACTTCTCTAGCCTTTTCACCAAATATAGCTCTTAACAATCTCTCTTCAGCTGTTAATTCTGTTTCTCCTTTTGGAGTAACTTTACCAACTAATATATCTCCTGGTCTAACTTCTGCACCAATTCTAATAATTCCATTTTCGTCAAGATCTTTTAATGAATCATCACCTATATTTGGAATATCTCTTGTTATTTCTTCTGCTCCTAATTTTGTATCACGACATTCGCAGTCATATTCTTCTATATGAATTGATGTAAATACATCTTCTTTTACTAGTTTTTCATTAATTAGAATTGCATCTTCATAGTTATAACCTTCCCATGTAGAAAATGCTACTAATACATTTTTACCAAGTGCCATTTCTCCATTTTTTGTAGATGGTCCATCGGCTATAGCATCACCTTTTTTAACTTTTTCACCTTTTTTTACAATTGGTTTTTGGTTTATACATGTTCCACCATTTGTTCTTTTAAACTTACGTAATTTATGTACAACAGTTTTACCATTTTTATATTTTACTGTAATAGCTTCTGCTGTAACTTTCTCGATTACTCCATCATCTTCAGCTAACACTAAAATTCCTGAATCCTTTGCTGCTCTATACTCAATTCCAGTTCCTACTATTGGACTTTCTGTAATCATTAAAGGTACTGCTTGACGTTGCATATTAGCACCCATAAGTGCTCTTTTAGCATCATCATGTTCTAAGAATGGTATCATAGCTGCTGCTATAGAAACTAATTGTTTTGGTGATACGTCAACATATTGGACTTTATCACTTTCTACTTCTATTACTTCATTCTTAAACCTAACTCTAATTCTCGGATTAACAAATTTACCTTTTTTATCAACTGGTTCAGATGCTTGAGCTATAATATAATTATCTTCTACATCTGCACTCATATATTCAACTATATCTGTTAATTTGTGAGTTTTAGGATCAACTTTTCTATATGGTGTTTCTATAAAT
This sequence comes from uncultured Clostridia bacterium, assembly GCA_947629085.1. Classification (GTDB taxonomy): domain Bacteria; phylum Bacillota; class Clostridia; order TANB77; family CAG-508; genus CAG-269. Next base: position 2,839 of record CANRCM010000008.1, on the reverse strand, counting down.
CCATATTCATTTATATTTGCAAAAGATGAAAGTGCTGATATAAGTCCTATATTTGGTCCTTCTGGTGATTCAATTGGACACAATCTACCATAGTGAGTATAGTGAACATCACGTACCTCAAATCCTGCTCTTTCTCTCGTCAATCCCCCAGGTCCTAATGCTGAAATTCTTCTTTTATGTGTTAATTCTGATAATGGATTTGTTTGATCCATAAATTGTGATAATTGTGAACTTCCAAAGAATTCACGAATTGCTGATGTTATTGGTTTTGTATTTATTAATGTTTGTGGTGTTACAACATCTAAATCTTGAATTGTCATTCTTTCACGAACTACTCTTTCTAATCTTGTTAAACCAATTCTAAATTGATTTTGTAACAACTCTCCAACGCAACGAATTCTACGGTTTGCTAAGTGGTCTATATCATCTGGTTTTCCTAATCCATGTGAAAGATTTAATAAATAATTTACAGATGCTATCATATCCTCTGTTGTTATGTGTTTTGGAATTAATTCATCCATTCTTTCTGATATTGCTTTTACCAAATCTTTTTCATTAGGTGTATTATCTATTATATTTTTTAATACATTATAATTAACTAACTCTTTAAAGTGTAATTTACTTAAATCAACAGTTGGTAATATTTTGTGTATATTTACTGTATTGTTTCCTATAATTCTTACCTTATTTTCTCCAACCATGATATCTACTATATTAATTCCAGAATTTTGAATATCTTCTGCTACTTCTTTAGAAATAATTTCTCCTGCTTGTACAAAAACTTCTCCTGTTTCATCACTTACTATATCTTCAGCAGCTATTTTTTCACTAATTCTTGTGGATAATGATAATTTTTGATTAAATTTATATCTTCCTACTTTTGCCAAGTCATATCTTTTATTATCATAAAATAATCCATTAAATAAATTTCTTGCAGCATCAACTGTTGGAAGTTCTCCTGGTCTTAATTTTTTATAGATTTCAATTAAAGCTTCGTCTTGATCTTTAATAGTATCTTTATTAATTGTAGCTTTAAGCATTTTTTCATCACCAAATAAATCTAATATTTGGCTATCTTTTGCTAATCCTATTGCTCTTAATAATGTCGTTACAGGAACTTTTCTTGTTCTATCAACACGCACCCAAAATATATCATTTCCGTCTGTTTCATATTCTAGCCAAGCTCCTCTTAATGGCATTATTGTTGAATTATAAGTTCTTTTTCCTGTCTTTGTATCGAATTCTTCTCCATAGTAACATCCAGGGCTACGTACTAATTGACTTACAACTACTCTTTCTGCACCATTTATTACAAATGTTCCACTTTCTGTCATAAGTGGAAAATCACCTAAATAAATCTCTTGTTCTTTAATTTCTCCTGTTTCACGATTAATTAATCTTACTTTTACATGTAATCTCGTAGAATATGTTGCATCCCTTTCTTTTGCTTCTTCCACGCTGTATTTTGTTTTATCCTCCATATAATAGTCGAAAAATTCAAGAACTAAATTTCCAGAATAGTCTTCGATTGGTGATATATCTTTTAAAACTTCTCCTAACCCTTCTTCAACAAACCAGTTGTATGAATCTTTTTGTACTTTGATAAGGTTTGGCATTTCAATATAATCTCCAACCTTTGCGAAATCTTTACGAGAAGCTTTCTCGTAATTAACTTCTTTAATTTTCAAAAAAATCACCTCATAAAAAATATTAAGCAGAAATAAATATATTTAATTAAAAGAAGTCCCTCTTAAATAGTAATTCACATTACTTTGGTTTAAATTTGTCTGCTCTTACAAATTAATCTCTAAAGCAGTTCCTTACCTTTAATTCCTCTTCTTTTAATTTTAAACCTTTGAATAATAATTTATTTTGATTTTAAATTTTAACTATAAAATTATTAGTCAGCATAATTATCTGATATATGATATCATATTTTTCTTACGGATGTCAATACTTTAACAGATTTTTCTTTATGTATTTTTAATAAATTATGTGAATGCTATTAAATTTCTTTATTCTTATGCTATATTTATTCTATTTTATACTTTTTCATAAAATTTTTATGAAAAATAATAGCAGTTTTAAATTTATTTGAACTAATTATAAATATTTTAAATAATACTATTCATTTGTCATTATTTTTTAAAATAAAAAAGATGAAATTTTATATTCCATCTTTAAAATATCTTAAAATTTTATAATCACTAAATTGTTACTAGGAAGAAACCCTTGTTATTACTAATGTCATTAATGTTATTACTTTTATTTATTTTTTCATCATTCTCATTTCCTACTTTTATTTTTGGCTTCTAAAATGCTTAAGTGAAGAAATAGCAAGACTAATCTTATTTATCTATATAAGTTTTTATTAATAAAATTTACAATAATTCATAAGCTAATTCTTCTGTAGATCCATCTTTATTCTCTGATGTATCTATTTGAACATAATCTTTTAAATATACAACTGCTCTTACTCCATTTGTTATATTATTTGCTCTTTCTTTTGAATTCCAAAGTGGGTACCTTGTATCTTGTTCCGTTCCATAACCACTACCATGGAATAATGTCCATTTTACATATCCTTCACCCGCAAGAGTATATTGATTTGCAAGCCAATAAGCTGAATACCCCTTAAACAGCACTGTATGTTCAATAGATCCTGAAGGAATCCCATATCGATCTCCATACATATTTGATGTAATTGTATATTCTTCATCTTGCTCTAATGTTTTACCTTCTATTGATACAAATTTTTTATTATCTGAACTAATTCCGCTTACTCCATTTTCTCCTGAATATGATACTCCATCAGCAGTCAACTTATATGTTACTTTAT
>CANRCM010000007.1 GCA_947629085.1 uncultured Clostridia bacterium | reverse complement strand
CATCATGACAAAATCTGCACCTAATGCTAGTGCTATTGTAATATGATGATCATGTACGATTCCACCATCAGAACAAATTGGAATATAAATACCTGTTTTTTTATAATATTCATCACGTGCTTCTACGACATCCATTAAAGCTGAAGCTTGTCCACGTCCAATTCCTTTTGTTTCACGAGTAATACAAATAGATCCTCCACCTACTCCTACTTTAATAAAGTCTGCTCCAGCTTCTGCTAAATAAAGAAAACCTTCTTTATCCACCACATTTCCGGCACCTATTTTTACACTATCTCCATATTTTTTTCGAACAAAATCAATTGTATTTTTTTGCCAAATTGAATATCCATCTGAGGAATCTATACAGATTATATCTACACCAGCTTCTACAAGTGCAGGTATTCTTTCTTCATAGTCTCTTGTATTTATACCAGCTCCTATGATATATCTTTTATTTTCATCTAATAAAGATTCTGGATTATTTTTTCTATCTTCATAATCCTTTCTAAATACCAAGTATTTTAATCTTTCCTCTTTATCTAAAATAGGTAAGCATGCAATTTTATTTTCCCAGATAATATCATTTGCTTCAGATAAATTTATTCCTGCCTTTGCCCATACAACTTTAGATTTTGGGGTCATAAAGTTATCAATTGATGCATTAAAATCATCTCTTGATATTCTGTAGTCTTTATCTGTAACTAATCCAATAAATTTTCCTCTTGCTGTTCCATCATCAGTTATAATTACAGTTGAGTGACCTGTCTTTTTTACTAGTTCTATAACGTCTTTTAAAGGTGTTCCAGATTTAACATTTGAATCGCTTATAACAAAACCTGCTTTATGTCTTTTTACATGTCTAACCATAGCTGCTTGTGATTCAATAGATTGTGATCCATATATAAAAGCTAAACCTCCTTCTCTAGCAAGTGCAATTCCCATTTCTTCTCCTGATACAGATTGCATAATTGCTGATACCATAGGAACATTTGCGTAATACTTTGCTTCTTCTCCTTTTTTGAATTTTACAAGTGGAGTTTTTAAAGATACATTATTTGGTATGCATCTTTCATCTGTCAAATTTGGTAATAATAAAAATTCATTAAATGTTCTTGAAATATCTTCTAAAATCTTTGCCATATTTATCCCCCTATTCTTTATAATAAAAAATAAGATGCGTTTGCACAAAGCATCTTATTTACTTCTTTAGATTATAATATAAATTTTTTTCAAAGTAAACCTTTATTTGAATTTTTATAAAAAAAATGTTATAATATAAGTAATACTTTAAAGAAAGGGAGTATATTAATGCTCAATTGTATGACATATGCACTGGATATTGATGATCAGTGCGTAGAAGATGCGGATTCATTTCTGTATTCTAGTTTTCCTGAAAAGGCAATTCAGGAGAAATGCAAAAAGTTTGGAAGGATTTGTCGGAAGCTGGAAAGCGAAAATTCTGAAATCTATGATGGAGAATGGATAATAGCATTTTACGGCTTTATTCCGGTACATCGGGATTATGAAGGAATTCCAGATAACTGGGAGTATCACTTTATGAAAAAAGTAGATACTATATGGATGCATCGTCCATATGTCAATGCTACTGAGATATCAGTAGTTCCGGAAGAAACCAAGGAAGCCTTTATTAGATCAGGCTATCCACCCTTATTTTTTGCAATCAGCAAAGTGGAAGAATAATTTCTTCCACTTGTTTTTTGGGTCAATATGTGATAAAATATAACAAATTTTATTTCGGAGGTAAAAATAGTGAAAAATGAACTAATTTTAATACTTGATTTTGGAGGACAATATAACCAATTAATTGCAAGAAGAGTAAGAGAATGTAATGTATATTCAGAAATAGTACCTTATAATATTTCTATAAATAAAATTAAAGAAAAAAATCCAAAAGGAATAATTTTTACAGGTGGTCCAGCAAGTGTATTTGGAAAAGATGCACCTAAATGTACTCAAGAAATTTTTGATTTAGGAATACCAGTGCTTGGAATTTGTTATGGTATGCAACTTATGACTTATATTTTAGGTGGAAAAGTAGCAAAAGCAAATAAAAGGGAATATGGTACAACTGATGTAAAAATTGATAACTCCTCTCCTCTTTTTGAAGGTTTCAATAATGTGAATGGATTTTTAATGAGTCATACAGATTATGTAGATACTGTTCCTGAAGGATTTAAAAATATTGGTTCTACCTCATCTTGTCCAAATGCTGCTATGGAAAATGCAGAAAGAAAGCTATATGGAATCCAATTTCATCCTGAAGTTAATCATTCTATAAATGGTACAAAAGTAATTGAAAATTTTCTATTTAATATTTGCAATTGTAAAGGAGATTGGGTTATCTCTTCTTTTGTTGAAGATAGTATAAAAATGTTAAAGGAGAAAATCGGTGATAAAAAAGCTTTATGTGCTTTATCTGGTGGAGTTGACTCATCTGTTGCAGCTGTACTTTTGAGCAAAGCAATTGGTAAAAATTTAACTTGCATTTTTCTAGATCATGGCCTTCTTCGTAAAAACGAAGGTGATGAAGTTGAAGAAATATTTAAAAAACAATTTGATATTAATCTTATTAGAGTGAATTGTAAAGATAGATTTTTAAATAAATTATCTGGTATTACAGACCCAGAACAAAAAAGGAAAATAATTGGCGAAGAATTTATTAGAGTTTTTGAAGAAGAAGCTAAAAAAATTGGAACAGTTGATTTTTTAGTACAAGGTACAATTTATCCAGATGTAATTGAAAGTGGATTAGGAAAAAGTTCTGTTATAAAAAGTCATCACAATGTTGGAGGACTTCCTGATTATGTTGATTTTAAAGAAATTGTAGAACCACTAAGAGATTTGTTTAAAGATGAAGTTAGAAAAACTGGTTTAGAATTAGGTATTCCTGAAAATTTAGTATTTAGACAACCATTTCCTGGCCCAGGATTAGCAATAAGAATAATTGGAGAAATCACCGATGATAAATTAAATATTTTGAAAAATGCTGATTATATTTTTAGAGAAGAAATTGCAAACGCGAACTTGCATAAATCTATTAATCAATATTTTGCAGTATTAACAAATTTAAAATCTGTAGGTGTTATGGGTGATGAAAGAACATATGACTATACCATAGCGCTTCGTGCTGTTGAAACGACTGATTTTATGACAGGCACATGGAGTAAGATTCCATATGATATTTTAGAAAAAGTTTCTAGTAGAATTGTAAATGAAGTTAATCATGTTAATCGTGTAGTTTATGATATTACTTCAAAACCACCTGCAACAATAGAATGGGAATAAATATTGTTAATTTTAAACAGTGTTAATACATTAGATATTGCCTTATGATTTTATTCATAAGGCAATTATTTTCTGTCAAAAATAGTCTTAAAAACACCTTTATCAATAAGATTAGAGAATATATTTTTAAATATAATAAGTACAATAGGCCCTATTAAAAGTCCTATTATCCCTATAATTTTGAACCCTGTATACATAGCAATTAATGTAAAAATTGGATGTATACCTATATTTTTACTTACTAATTTTGGTTCTAGCACTTGTCTTGCAATAGACATTATAATTAATAAAACAATAATTGCTATTCCTAAATTAATATCACCATTAATAGCGCATATTATTGCCCAAGGAATCATTACTGTTCCTGAACCGTAAAATTGGAAGTGCATCAACAAATCCAATAAACAAAGCCATTAGCAATGGGTATTGCACATTAAATCCCGAAAATTCTAGAATATATAATCCAATCAATGATATTATAAAAGATACTAAAACTAAAGTTGCTTCTGCTTTTAAATATCCTCCTAAACTTTCTATCAAATCTTTTAAGTGAACTTTTATTTTTTTCATCCATACTTTTGGTAAATGATGTTCTATTTGATCTAGTATATATATTTTATCAACGCATATAAAATATAAAGCTATTATTGTAATTCCAATGCAGATTGCAATATATGGTAATTGTGTAACTATACTTATTAATTTTGTTAGATATCCTCTAACCCAATTTGATACGGTTTGCAATATATCTTCAGTAGAATTTTGGATTACTGTTAAAATTTCATTCGATACATGTATTTTATCAAAATTTAATTTTACAATGAGATTTTGAAACTGTATGTAAGCTTTATCAAAATAATTATTTAATCCTTGCAATAAACTAGAAGATTCTGAAAATAGTGTTATAATTAACCAAGATAATGTACCTAATATAATTAATAAAACAATTGCAAATATTATAATTGAACTTGCTCTTCTTGTTAAATTGGTTTTTTTCATAATAAATTTTATAGTAGGTTCAATCATTAAAGAAATTATAAATGCTATTAAAAAAGGCATATAAAATACTGATAATTTTAAACCAATATATAGCCCTAATAATATTAATATAACATATAAAATTCTTTTTCCTACTCTTGTCCAATAAGAAACATCGAAAATCATATTTTGCCTCCCTATTTAAGTATATGCAAAAGAACGGAATTATATCCGTTCTTTTAACTATTCCGCATTTTTATTTTCATTACAATTACAAATGCTATTTAATGTTGAACATACTTCATGTTTTCCTATTTGATAATCATTTTGAGATAGATTTCCTAATGTTAAAATTCCAACTAGTTTATTATTTTCATCGCATACTGGTAATCTTCTTATTTGATTTTCTCCCATTTTATTTTGAGCTTCATTTATATTTTCATTTTGATTACATATACAAACATTTGATGTCATAATTTCACTAATTGGAGTTTTAGATGCATCTTTATTACATGCTACACTTCTTAACAAAATATCTCTGTCTGTTATAATTCCACAAATACAATTATTACTATCACAGACTGGAACACATCCAATATGATTTTCTGACATTAATTTAACAACGTCTTGTACATTAGTCTCTGGGTTCACTGAAAGCACATTATTGCACATACATTCTTTTACTTTCATAATTATTTACCACCTTTCAAATTTACTCTTTATTATTTTTTGTCAGAATGATAAATAATATTCAATTTTTTATATTAATATTGTTCATATAAATCTTCTGGAAATTCTCTCGGTCTCATTGGTGGCATTTGACCTGGAAAAGGTGGTCTTCCATCAAAAAATGGTGGTCTTATAGGTGGCCTTGGTCTAAAATTTGGTCTTCCTATTAATTCTCTAATAAGTAAAATTTTAATTAAATCTTTTAAATCTCTATTTGAAAATTGTCTGTTTTCTGATCTGTTTTCTCTTGTTTGCTCTTTTGTAATTTTTTCTTTCATCATCGGTCTTGTTGGATTATTAATTGAGTTAGTATTAGTATGATTACTTTTTGTTTGATTATTTATATTTATATTGACATTTATTTCATTATTTACTTCTATTGCAGAATGTATTTCATCTGTAATATTATCTATTAATTCTTCTGTTATTGGTTCTGTTATTGATGAACATCTCTTTACAATCATTGGATGTATTATTTTATATATTTCAGGATAAAACTTTTCCAATTCATTTTTTTTATCATAATCACAATAATTATCTTCTGTATTATATGTACTATTTTGAATATTTTGATATCCTAATATACTTTTCATATATTCTTCTAATGGTTCATTGTAATACATTAAAAAACCTCCTTATTATTTTATATATAATATTGAGGTTATATGTAATATGTTACTAATTATAATTTATTTACTAACTTTTTAAATTTTAATCCTCTATCGGCAAAATTTTTAAACATATCAAAACTTGCACTAGCTGGTGAAAACAATACAATTTGATTTGGTTTTGCTATTTTTTTAGCTTGATTTACAGTATCTTCTAGATTATCACACATATATATATTTAATTTTTTATTTTGTTTTTCTAGTTCCTTTTTTACTGCTTCATATATTTTTCCGGATGTTTGACCTATTAAAATTAAACCTTTTACTTTTTCAACAATTGGTTTTGCAATAGGTGTATAATCCAAATTTTTATCATAACCTCCTGCAATTAAAATTATTTCTTCTTCAAAAGAATTTAATCCAGCTATAGTTCTTGTTGGTGATGAACTAACGGAATCATTATACCATTTAACATTATCTATATTTCTAATAAATTCTAATCTATGTTCTACTGGTTTAAATTCTTTAATAGATTGTTGAATTATTTCTATATCTACTAATGTGTTTGTTGTTGCTATAGCTGTAGCTATATTTTCATAATTATGATTTCCTCTTAAAATTACATCTTTTGTATCTAAAATATGTTCTCTTATTCCATCTGTGCATTTTTTTATAATTTTATTGTCTACAATAAAACCGTTTTCTAATTTGTTTTTACTACTAAAGAAAATTACTTTAGATTTTGTCTCTTTAGCACATTTATTAGTTATTTCATTATCATAATTTAAAATTAGTATATCATTTTCGTCTTGATATTTAAAAATATTCTTTTTAGCTTCTATATATTCCTCATAATCTTTATGAATATTTAAATGATTTGGTGTTATATTAGTAATGACTCCAATATTAGGACTAATATCCATGTTCATTAATTGAAAACTACTTAATTCTAACACAACAATATCTTGTGGTTTGATTTCAGGAAGTTTTGTAAATAATGGTGTTCCTATATTACCCCCTAAAAAAGCATTATAACCTGCTTTTTTTAATATACTATAAATTAGACTAGTAGTCGTTGTTTTTCCGTCACTTCCGGTTATTCCAATCATTTTGCAAGGGCATATTTTCATAAACATTTCTATTTCTGTAGTAACTATTGCTCCTCTGTTTGCTTCTATTTCTAACTCTAGTTTACTTGGAAGACAACTAGGAGAACGAAAAATAATATCAAAATTTTTTAGGTTTTTTAAACTATTTTTTCCAAAAAAATAATCAAATTTATACGTTTTTATTTTGCTCAATATTTCTTTTGATATACTATTTTCTTCTCTATCATCAAAAATTGTAACTTTAGCTTTTTTTGAATACATATAATCAATTAAAGGAATATTACTAACACCTAATCCAATAATTGCTATTTTCCTAAAACGAATATAATTATTAAATTCTTTTAGTTTTTCATTTATATAGTTCATTATAATAAACACTTCCTTTTAAAAGTATATATTTTATTATTATTTATTTTTTTGATATTATATAACAAAATACATAAAAAAACAAATTAAATTTTATGAATATTTTTTATTTAATTATTAGTAGTTTAAGGAATTTTCTTGTAATGTGAATAAATTTATATTTTCTGTTTAAAATATTATTGAGATTTAAAAATGGAGGTGTTTTTTATGTCAAAGAAAAATAAAGAAAATAAAAATAACCAAAATAACAATAGAAATAATCAAAATGAAAATAACGAAAAACAAAATAACAAAAACTGTAGATAGTTATATTTCTTAAAAATTAACAAAATTTGTCGAAAAAAGTAAATTTTTATAAAAAAAATCTTGAAATTATATATTTTATATTATATAATTCTAGCATATAAGAATTTTCTAAAATTCTTTTGGAGGTGTAACTCATAATGAGTGATATCCGGTGTTCTAATTCTCACGTTCTTCTTGTAACTGGAGAGGAATTATTATGTGAAAACACTGTAGAAGATATTGAAAAACAGTTAGAAGATTCTGGCAGTGTTAAACTAGATCTTTCCAGAGAGAACACATGGCTAACTGTGAATAAAGCTTTTATTGTAGGCTATTTTAACGCAGATTAATGCCAAAAATATGGAAGCAAATTTATTTTGCTTCCATATTTTTTATCTTATTAATTATTGTTATTAATTATTTATTTTATATTTTTTTCTTTCAACATAATGCGTATGTAATAATCTATGAGCAATATCACTTCCAGGGCTTTTTAAAAATTCTTTATAAATTTTCTTTAATATAATGTTTTCATGAGATTTTCTAATTGTACTTTTTTCATCTATGGAATATAGACAGTTTGCCCTTAATTTTCTAACATCTATTTCTGCGCGTACTTTAGAACTCTTTATAGGTTGACCACCACCCATTACGCAACCGCCAGGACATGCCATGATTTCTACAAATTGATAATCCGCTTTTCCATTTTTTATTTCTTCTAATATTACTTTAGCATTTGCTAATCCACTTGCAGCAACAACTTTTATCTTTTTACCATCAATATTTATCGTTGCTTTTTTTATTCCTTCTTCTCCACGAACCTTTTTAAAATCAATTGTATCTAAATCTTTCTTATTTAAAATGTCTTGAGCTGTTCTTAATGCTGCTTCCATAACACCACCAGTTGTTCCAAATATTGCTCCAGCACCAGTTGCTTCTCCCATTGGATCATCAAAATTATCATCTTCTAATTTTTTAAATTCTATGTTCGCTTCTTTAATCATTCTTGAAAGTTCACGAGTAGTAATTACATTATCTACATCTGAAATTCCGTCATAGTTCATTTCTTCGCGTGTACTTTCAAATTTTTTTGCGACACATGGCATGACAGATACAACATATATTTTATTTGGATCTATACCTTCTTTTTTAGCAAAATATGTCTTTATTAATGCCCCAAACATTTGATGTGGAGATTTGCAAGTTGATAAATGAGGTAAAAGTTCTGGATAATTCATTTCAATATATCTTACCCAACCTGGACTACATGATGTAATCATAGGCAGTACTGAATTTTTATTTGTAAATCTTTCTATAAATTCATTTGCTTCCTCCATGATTGTAAAATCTGCGCCAGTATTTGTATCAAATACTTTATCGAATCCTAATCTTTTTAATGCTGTTATCATTTTTCCTGTTACATTTGTTCCAATATCAATTCCAAATTCTTCACCGAGTGCTGCTCTGACAGCCGGAGCAGTTTGGGCTATAACATAACAATCAGGATCTTTTAATTTTTCCCATACTTCAGATATTGTTTCTTTTTCATGCAATGCACCTGTTGGACAACTTTGAATACATTGTCCACAAAATGTACAATTTACATCATTTAAGCTATTATTTCCAACAGTAGAAACGCATGATTCAAATCCTCTATTAATACAATCTATGGCTCCTATTTTTTGAACATTTTTACAAGTTGCAACACATCTTCTGCATAAAACGCATTTACTAAAATCTCTTACAATTGAAGGTGATACATCATCAATTGTATGTTCTATTTTTTCTCCTGGAAATTCTATGTCTCTAATATTAAACTTTTTGGCTAAATCTTGCAATTCACAATTTCCAGATCTAGTACAAGTTAAACAATCAATTTTATGGTTTGATATTATTAAATCTAAAATTACACGTCTAGCATCTATTATAGGTGGTGTATTGGTATGGACAACCATTCCTTCTTCTGCTTTTTGTACACATGAAGGAGTAAAACCTCTTCTTCCTTCTATTTCAACAATACACATTCTACAATCTCCAACTTCATTTATGTCTTTTAAAAAGCATAGAGTTGGAATATCTATATTAGCTTGTCTTGCAGCATCTAGAATAGTGCTTCCTTTTTTTACTTTAACTTCTTTATTGTCAATCTTTAATGTTATTAACTCTTCTTTCATATTTATTCCTCCTCGTATAACTATTTTATAGCCTTAAATGGGCACTTGCTAATGCAAGTTGTACATTTAATACATTTTTCTTGATTAATTCTTCTAATATCTCTTCCTTCGCCTTCGATTGCATCTACTGGACAATTTTTTTGACAAATACCGCATCCTTTACATTTTTCAGGTATTACTTCTATTTTTGCTAGGGCTTTACATTCATTTGTTTTACATGTTTTATCTATTACATGTTCTCTGTATTCATCAGCAAAATATTTCATTGTACTTATTACTGGGTTTGGTGCTGTTTGACCTAGTCCACATACACTTGATTTTATTATGTTTTTAGATAATTTTTCTAGTTTGTATATGTCACTTTCTGAGCCTTTTCCATCACATATTTTTTCTAATATTTCATGCATTCTTTTTGTTCCAATTCTACATGGAGTACATTTACCACAACTTTCACTTACAGTAAAATCTAAATAGAATTTGGCTAATGATACCATACATTTTGTATCATCCATTACAATTAATCCACCTGATCCCATCATTGATCCAATTTCTTTTAATGATTCATAATCAATTGGTGTATCTAAATGTTCTTTTGGAATACATCCTCCTGAAGGACCTCCTGTTTGAGCAGCTTTAAATTCTCTTCCATTAGGAATTCCTCCTCCAATATCAAATACAATTTCTCTTAGAGTTGTTCCCATAGGCACTTCTACAAGTCCAATATTATTTACATTTCCACCCAATGCGAAAACTTTAGTTCCTTTTGAATTTTCTGTTCCAATTGATGAATACCATTCAGGTCCTTTTAATATTATTTGTGCTATATTTGCATAAGTTTCAACATTGTTTATTAATGTAGGTTTACCCCATAATCCAGATACTGCTGGATATGGTGGTTTCAAACGAGGTTGACCTCTTTTTCCCTCTATAGATTCAAGTAATGCTGTTTCCTCTCCACATACAAAAGCTCCTGCCCCAAGTCTTATTTCTATGTCAAAATCAAATCCTAAATTAAATATGTTTTTTCCTAAAATACCATACTCTCTTGCTTGATCTATTGCTATTTGTAATCTTTTTACTGCAATTGGATATTCTGCTCTTACATATATAAATCCTTTATTTGCTCCTATACAAAAAGCTGCTATTGACATTGCTTCTAATATTGAATGAGGATCTCCTTCTAAAATACTTCTATCCATAAATGCTCCTGGATCACCTTCATCTGCATTACAGACTACATATTTTTGTTTTTCTTCAGCAGCTTTTGTAAATTCCCACTTTTTATATGTAGGAAATCCTGCACCACCTCTACCACGTAATCCTGATTTGCTTAGTATGTCTATAATATCATCTGGAGTCATTTCTTTAAGAACTGTCTCTAGTGCTTTATATCCATCAAATGCAATATATTCATCAATATTTTCTGGATCAATTACTCCACAATTTTTTAATGCTATTCTTTTTTGTTTTTTGTAAAAGCTTAATTCATCTAAGCTTTTCGCTTTTGAACCATCAATATCTTTGCATAGTAGTCTCTCTACTATTTTACCTTCTACTATATGTGTTTGAATTATTTCTTCACAATCATTTGGCGTTACCATTGCATAAAATGTATCTTCTGGTCTTATAATAACGATTGGCCCTTTTGCACATAATCCAAAACATCCGGTTTTTATAACTCTAACATTTTCTATATTTTTTTCTTTTAATATCTTTTTAAAGTTTTTAAGAATATCCGGAGATTTTGAAGAAGTACATCCTGTACCTTGACATACTAAAATGTGTTTTTCACGAGTATCTGCATTTGTATTTACTCTTAAATCTAATTCTTTTTTCTTATTTTCTCTAATTTTATGAATTTCTTCTAAGGTTTTCATCTTATCCCTCCTGTTCCAATAATTTATCTAATACTTTATCTAAATCTTGTACAGTTGCTTTTCCATATACTTCACCATTTACTGTGAAGACAGGAGCTAATCCACATGCTCCTACACATCTTGTTTGATCTATTGTAAATAATACATCTTCTGTTGTTTCTCCGGGTTCAATTTTCAATCTTTCTGATAGCCTATCAAGTATTTTTTGTGAACCTTTTACGAAACAAGCAGTACCTAAACATACAGATATTTTATATTTTCCTTGTGGTTCTAATGAAAATCTTGAATAAAATGTTACTACACCATAAATTTCTGCCATTGGTATTTTTAAAAATTCCGATAGCTCTTGCTGAACATACATTGGTACATATCCATAGTGTTCTTGTATTTCATTTAACATTTGAATTAAATTGTCTTTGTTTGGTTTATATATTGTAAATAACTTTTTTAAGAATTTATCTTCTTTACCACATTTGCATTTTGTACAGTTTACTTTTTCATCCATAAAATTACCTCCTATTTAATAATATTTATTAAACTGCAATTTAATTATATCAAATCATTATTTTTAATACAATATTTTTTCAAAATTTTACATTTTTCTACTATATTTGTCATAAAAATAAAAGAAATACTTTTTAAATATTTCTTTTATTTCTTATAATTAATTGATTTGAACTTTACCTATTATATCATTAATATTTTCTATATTATTTTTGATCATATAATTTTTAATCTCACTTATAGTATTAATACTTGTATATGGATCTATAAAATTTCCTGCTCCAATAGATATAGCAGTTGCACCTGCAAGCATAAATTCTATAGCATCTTCACCATTTATAATTCCTCCCATTCCAAGAATAGGAATATTTACAGCTTGTGATACTTGATATACCATTCTTATTGCAACAGGTTTTACAGCAGGACCTGAAAGTCCTCCAGTATTATTAGCTAAAATTGGTTTTCGCGTATGTATGTCTATTTTCATTCCTAATAAAGTATTTATTAAAGAAACTCCATCTGCACCTGCATCTTCTGCTCCTTTTGCAATTGAAGCAATGTCTGTTACGTTAGGAGTCAATTTTACAATTAACGGTTTATCTAATACTTTTCTTACTTTACTTGTAATTTCTTTTACGCCATCATAAGTATTTCCAAATGCCATACATCCCGCTTTAACATTAGGGCAAGATAAATTCAATTCAACACCATCTATATCTAATTTGTTCAATATTTTACATAATTCTACATACTCATCTACTGTACTTCCACATGCATTGACTATAATTGCTGTATCAAATTTTTTTAAAAACGGTAAATCATTTTGAGCAAAATACTCAATTCCTGGATTTTGTAATCCTATACTGTTTAATATGCCACTTGCAGTTTCACATATTCTAGGTGGCTTATTTCCACTTCTTGGTTTCAAAGAAGTTCCTTTTGTTATTATTCCTCCTAATTTACTTAAATCAAAAAAATTATGAAATTCTCTTCCATATCCGAATGTACCAGATGCAACAGTTACTGGATTTTTCATTTTTATTCCTGCAAAATTTATTCGTGTATTCATTTAATTACTCCTTTTTATTTATTATATTTCTACTAGTTTTGCATTAAAAACAGGGCCGCCTTTACATACGTGCCAATACTGTGGGTTTTCTTTTGAACTTTCAGCTGTTTTTACTGCACATCCGAGACATACTCCTAAACCACATCCCATTCTTTCTTCTAGAGAAATCTGACATGGAATATTTTTTTCAATTGATAATTTTCTTATGGCCTTAAGCATAGGTAATGGACCACATGCATATATTGAACTTACTTTTCCTTGATTTATATCTTCTTCTAAATAATTTATTGCAAATCCTGTATTTGCATAACTACCATCATCTGTTGTTATAATTAAATTATCTGAAACTTTTTTAAATTCTTTTTCTAGAAGAACAAAATCTTTGCTTCTAAATCCTAAATAAGTACTAACATGTTTATTATCTTCTTTAGCTTCTTTACATAGCTCATATAATGGAAATACTCCTATTCCTCCTCCTATTACAGCTATATTTTGGTATTCATTATATTTAAACGTTCCATTTCCTAATGGTCCTATAATATCAATTTCTTCTCCAATATTTTTTTTAGATAAATTTTTAGTTCCTTCTCCTTTAATTTGGAATATAAATTCTAAAATACCTTTGTTTTTATCAATATTATGAATACTAATCGGTCTTCTTATAAAAGGATCTGTATTGTTTGATACTCTTATCTCGATAAAATTTCCTGGTTTGGCTGTTTTTACAATTTCAGGTGCTTCTACCTTAAAATGATATATATTTTCTTTTAACTTTATTTTGTCTAATAATTTTGCTTGTACCTTTACTACCATAATTAAAACTCCTTATTTGTTAATTTCACTATTTAATTCATCCCTCATTCTTATTGCTTCAAATCTTGTTGCTTGAGCATAATCTTCTTCTTTAAATTTGTTTTTCCATAATTCTGATTTATAAGCACACATTAAACTTCTAGATGCATTTACTATCCCGCCCAAGCTTATTATTATCAAATCCTAGTGCAATATCTTCTGCTTTTCCTCCTTGTGCTCCATATCCTGGTATTAAAAAATAGGTATGAGGAGCTAAATTTCTTAATTCTTGTAATTGTTTTGGATAAGTTGCTCCAACAACAGCTGATACGCTACTATAATTATATTTTCCTGTTAAATCTTTTCCCCACTCTTCTACTAGCTCTGCAACCTTTTTATATACTTCTTTTCCATCTTGTAATTTAACATCTTGTAACTCTCCTGATGATGGATTAGAAGTTTTAACTAATATAAAAATTCCTTTATCATATTTTTTACAATCTTCTATAAAAGGTTTAATACAATCCGTACCCATATAAGGGTTTACCGTAATAAAGTCTACATCAAATACAGAATCTTCTATATCTCCTATTTTTGTTTTTCCTAAATATGCATTTGAATATCCTTGTGCTGTTGAACCAATATCTCCTCTTTTAATGTCTGCAATGACAATCATTCCCTTTTCTTTGGCATATTTACAAGTTTTATAGAAAGCTTCAATTCCATGAATACCAAACATCTCATAAAAAGCAATTTGAGGTTTTATTGCTGGTATAATATCATATGTAGCGTCTATTAATTTCTTATTATATTCTATAATTGCTTTAGACATACCTTCTAAATTTTTAGAATATTTATCTGCTATACATTTAGGTAATATTTCATATCTTGGATCTAATCCCATTACCGTTGGATTATTTGTTTCTTTAATCTTATCAATTAATCTATCAATTGCGTTCATCATTAATCCTCCTTTTATATTTATATATTTTTATCTTTTATTACTTAATCTTTATATACTATATTTCCATTTACTATTGTATATTTTACTTTACCTTTTAATTCCTTACCAATAAAAGGAGTATTCTTAGATTTGGATACAATCATATTTTTTGTATATATATATCTTTCATTTGGATCAAAAATTGTAATATCAGCTACTTTACCTTCTTCTATTGTTCCTCTGTCTATTTTTAATAACCTTGCAGGATTGTATGATATTACTTTAACTAAATCTAAATAGCTTAGATCTCCTGTATCTACCAAATTCATTATTTCTGCAGACAATGCTGTTTCAAATCCGATAATACCATTTGGAGCTTTTGATAATTCTTTATCCTTTTCAGCTTCGCTATGTGGTGCATGATCTGTTATTATTGCATCTATAGTTCCTTCTTTTAATCCCTCTATAATTGCTTGTCTATCTTTTTCTTCTCTTAATGGTGGATTCATTTTTGCATTTGCTCCGGATTTTAACACTTCATCTACTGTAAATGTGAAATAATGAGGACAAGTTTCACAAGTGATTTTCACACCTCTTTTTTTTGCATCTCTAATCATATTTTTGCTTGTTCTTGTACTAATATGACAGATATGTCCTCTTACATTATTTGTTTCAGAAATAACTATTTCTCGTGCTGCCATAATTTCTTCTGCTTCTGGAAGCACTCCTTCTACTTCTAATTTATCTGCAACCTTTCCTGCATTTATTGCTCCATTTGACACTGATTTTTCCTCACAGTGAGATGCAACAAAGCTTCCTATACTGTCTGCTTTTATCATAGCTTCTCTCATTATTTTACTATTTACAACTGGCATTCCATCATCAGAAAAACCTATTGCTCCAGCAGATTTCATTTTTTCAAAATCTACTAATTCTTCTCCTTTTTCTCCTTTAGTTACTGTTGAATATGGTAGTATATTACATAAATTTACTCTTTTAGCTTCATTTATGATTTTTTGTAAAATAATAGCGCTATCTGGTGTTGGTTTAGTATTTGGCATAGGGCAAATAGTCGTAAATCCACCACAAACGGCGCTTTTTGCACCTGTTTTAATCGTTTCTTTATATTCAAAGCCAGGTTCTCTTAAATGGCAATGCATATCAATCATTCCAGGTATAATATTTAAATTTTTACAATCAATTATTTCATCTGTTTTGTAATTAATATCTTTAGCAATTTTTTCCACTTTATTATCTTTTATTAAAATATCTGTTACTTCATCTTTTTGAGTTTTATAATCAATCACTCTTCCATTTTTTAATAAGATTGTCATGGAAATTCCTCCTTACTTTTTTTATATATTATCATTTAATTTATTATTTTTCAATAGTTTTATATTTTAAATGTAATTACAAACAAATAAGCAAATATATAAAACTTATATATAAATTTTTAAGTTTTTTATTGTTGCTTATACTTAATTGACAAATACTTTTTTTTAAATTAGAATATTTATAGAATTTATTTTAGGAGGAATTATTATGTGTGATATTATATCTTATTTATTTGAAACAAATGCCTTTAAATTTTGTGAAGAAAATAAGCCTTTTTGGTATACTTCAGGAAAAATTGGACCTTATTTTATTAATACACATTTCATATATGGCAGTCAAAAAGATGCATCAGAACTTCTGGCCTTTATTGATGAATCTTTATTAGATAAAATGACTTTACCAAAGAAAGTTTTTAATAAAGTATTAAACCAATATAAAGGAAATAAAATATATCATACTGTTATTGACGGTTTAAAAGATTATATTGAAAAAAATATTGATGTAAGTCAAATTGATTATGTTTCAGGAGGAGAAAGAAGAGATTGGTTTTTCTCTATTATCATTGCTTATCTATTAAAAAAACCACATATTACAATTTATAAAGATTTATCTACTGTAGAAAGTAATTATAATTTTTCAGAAACAAAAAAAACTATAGATTTAAAAGATAAAAAAGTACTTCATGTAGCAGATTTAATAACTGTTGCTTCTAGTTATATACGTACTTGGATACCAGCAATTAAAAATTTAGGAGCAAATATATTATGGTCTTGTGTTCTAGTTGATAGAAAACAAGGTGGAAAAGAAAAATTAGAAAAAGAAGGTATAAAATCTTTATCTTTAGTAAATGTAGATAGTGATTTATTTAAAAATGCATTAAATATGAAAATTATCAATGAAAATCAATTAGAATTACTAAATAAATTTTTTAAAAATCCAGACAAATGTATGAGAGAATTTTTGATTAAACATCCTGAATTCATAGAAAATGCTTTAAATTCTGATGAAAAAACTAAAAAAAGAGCTAAATTATTAGTTGAAGGGAATCTTTACAATTTATAATATTTAATATATAAGCGAACTAACATTATCTAATATATATTTAGAAATTTTCAGTTCGCTATATTTTTATTTATCTCTATTTATTATTTTGTTACATTCTACTACTGTAACATTGTTGGGTATCTCTTTTAGCACAGTTGCATTTGCTCCAATTTTTACATGATTACCTATTTTTATTGGGCCGAAGTACTTTTGCTCCTGCTCCTACCATTACGTTATTCCCTAAATCAGGATGTCTTTTTTCTTTATCTTTTCCAGTTCCACCTAGAGTTGAATTATGATAAATCGTACAATCATTACCAATAGTTGCTGTCTCTCCTATTACTATTCCCATTCCATGATCAATGAATAGTCTTCTTCCAATTTTTGCTCCAGGATGTATTTCTATACCTGTAAAAAATCTTCCAATTTGAGATATTAATCTTGCTAAAAATAATAATTTGTATCTATATAAAAAATGAGCTAATCTATGAAATACCAATATATGAAATCCCGGATATAAAATAATTACTTCAAAAATATTTCTACAAGCTGGATCTTTCTTCTCTATATTTTTTGCATCTTCATATAATTCTTTTAAGAATAACATACATATCACCTTTTATATAATATGCATGTTATTATAAATAATTTTATATTTAGATTTACTATATTAATTTTTCTAACTCTTTTATCTTGTCTCTTAATTCTGCAGCCTTTTCAAATTCCATATCTGCAGCATATATTAGCATTTCATCAGTAAGTTTTGTGATTGTTGTTTTTATGTCGTCACTATTTTCTAATTTATATTCTACCTCTATGTCTTCTATATTAGTTACTTTAATACTATCTCTTACTGACTTATTTATTGTTTTAGGCGTTATATTGTGCTTTTTATTATATTCTTCTTGTATTTTTCTTCTTCTATTAGTTTCAGATATTGCTTTTTCCATGCTTTCTGTTAATTCATCTGCATACATAATAACAGTTCCATCTGTATTTCTAGCAGCACGCCCTATTGTTTGTATTAAAGATCTTTCTGAACGTAAAAATCCCTCTTTATCAGCATCTAAAATTGCGACTAAAGATACTTCTGGTATGTCTAGTCCTTCCCTTAAAAGATTTATTCCAACTAAAACGTCAAATTCTCCGAAGTCTTAAGTTTCTTATTATTTCCATTCTTTCTAAAGCTTTTGTGTCAGAATGCATATAGTTTACTTTTATATCTAAACTTTTTAAATATTCTGTTAAATCTTCTGCCATCTTTTTAGTTAATGTTGTAACTAGTACTCTTTCTTTTCTTTCTACTCTTATTCTTATTTGTTCTAACAAATCATCTATTTGATTTGTTACTGGTTTTACTTCTATTTTTGGATCTAATAGACCAGTAGGTCTTATGATTTGTTCTACCACGTTATTTTTACTATGTTCTTTTTCATAATCTGCTGGAGTAGCACTAACAAATACGACCTGATTTGTTCTTTCTTCAAATTCTTTAAATGTTAATGGTCTATTATCAAAAGCAGATGGTAACCTAAAACCATATTTTACTAATGATTCTTTTCTTGCTCTATCTCCATTATACATTGCTTTTACTTGCGGTATTGTTGCATGTGATTCATCAATAAGCAATAAAAAGTCATCTGGGAAATAATCAAATAAAGTATATGGTGGACTTCCTTCTGGTCTTCCGCTGATATGTCTTGAATAATTTTCTATACCAGAGCAAAATCCTGTTTCTTTCATCATCTCAATATCAAAATTTGTCCTTTCTTCAATTCTTTGAGCTTCTATTAGCTTATTTTTAGATTTAAAATACTTAACTCTTTCTTCCATTTCTTGTTCTATTGTTGTAATTGCTCTTTCCATTTTTTCTTTTGTTGTAACATAGTGCGATGCTGGCGAAATTAAAATATGTTTTCTTGTCCCAATTGGTTTTCCTGTCAATGAATTTATTTCAGTAATTTTTTCTATTTCATCTCCCCAAAATTCTACTCTTACTGCTGATTCTGATTGATCAGACGGATATATTTCTACTATATCTCCTTTAGCTCTAAAAGTTCCTCTTTTAAAATCAATTTCGTTTCTTACATATTGCATATTAATTAATTTTCTTAAAACATCATTTCTTGATTTTTGCATACCAGGTCTTAAAGATAACATCATTTCTTGATAATCGATAGGATCTCCTAATCCATATATGCATGAAACAGAAGCAACGATTATAACATCTCTAGTCTCAAATAAAGATAAAGTTGCTGAATGCCTTAATTTATCTATTTCATCATTAACAGATGAATCTTTTTCTATATAAGTATCTGTTGAAGGAATATAACTTTCAGGTTGATAGTAATCATAGTAAGAAACAAAATACTCAACATTATTTTCTGGAAAAAACTCCTTGAATTCACTACATAATTGTCCTGCCAGTGTTTTATTATGAGCTAAAACAAGTGTTGGTTTTTGTACTTTCTCAATAATATTTGCCATTGTGAAGGTTTTTCCGTGAACCTGTAACTCCAAGTAAAGTTTGGAATTTTTTACCCTCTTTTATTCCATTTGATAAATATTCTATTGCTTGTGGTTGGTCCCCTGTTGGCTTATAATTTGATACTAATTTAAACATTTTTACCTCTTTAATATATGAAATAGTATTTCATATTTTTTATTATTTTCTTTTAAATTTTAACATCTTATTCGTAAAAAAACAAGGCATTATAAATGCCTTATAAAATTTTTTACAAAAAAAGAAACAAAAGGGTATATCCTTATGTTTCTTTTACTTTATATTATTTATTGTATTTCTTTATAGTTATTATTCCTGCAAATACTATAGTACTTACTATTATAGATACTATTCCTAAATCTGTTGTCCCTGTTTTAGGTGTAGAATCTTTTTCTTGTTTCTTTGTTTCTGCTGAAACTGCTGGTGTTTCTTGTGTTTGTGGAACTGATTCTTCTTTTGCAATAACAAGGTTGCCTTTTTCATCAGTTTTTAGTCCAACTTTGTCTGCTCCAGTAATTGTAATTTTCCCATCTTCAACATTTCCTTCTGGATGTATAACTGGTTTGCTGCTATCTCCTGTCATACTAACTGAAGAATTACTTGCAAAGTTTAATGAAGCTGTATTTCCTTTTGGATCAACATTTATTCCATACCAAGAATTTGAGCCAATAGTTAAATCTAGGTTTTCTTTTACTGTTACATCAGAGCCATTTATTACAAGTGGTGCTCCACCACCTTCCCATGATTTTTCATGATTAATTTTCAAATTATCTAAGGTAACATTTTTAGAACCAAATATATTAACTGCATGTTTGTTAACATTTGTAGTTACTATTGAACCGTTTTTTATAGTTACAGTATTAGCATTAGTAATATCAAGAAGATGTCGATCGTTCGGATAAGAATACCAGAATGTATCAGATGATGTTATTTTATGAGAAGCCAAATCAAGTATTATACCATTTTTTGTAATACTTAGCATTCTACTTACAGAAATATCTTTTTGTAAAACTATTGTTGTATTTTCTTGTTCAATAGCTTGGAAAAGAGCTACTTCATCACTAACCTCTATTTTTTGTTCTGCAGCAAATGAGTTAATAGGTATAATTGTAATTATCATTATAAGTGCGATTAATAAAGAAATAGATTTTTTAAAATTCATAATATAAATCACCCTTTAAATTATAATTAAGAATAATATTGTTTTTGGTTATTATCTTATTATAAATAAATAATATCATATTAATTTATTAATTTCAATATCTTTGTTGAAAATCTTTTACTTTTGTGTCATATTCTTTTCATATTATATTGTCTTTTAGACTTATTTCATTATTGCAATATAATTATACCGTTTTTTACAAAATTGTAAAAATGCAATGTTTTCAAGAATTACATGAATTTACTTTAAATTCTTTCTAAAAAATTCTTCTATTTTATCAAAAGGAATAACATCTACTCTATCATATAAATCAGTGTGAACTGCATTAGGAATTATCATCAGTTCTTTGTTATCTGTATATAAATTTATTATTTAATTTGTTATCCCTCTAACAATAGTCTCTATATATCCTTTATATATTTGTTCAGCAGTTACTTTTCTTTCTTTTTTTAATCTATATAATAAACTTGAAAAAGTAACTCCAAATATTCCACAAGCAATTGCTTCAGGATTTCCTTTATAAAATATTCCTTCATCAATTCCCTCTTGTATTACATTTTCAATTGTTTCTACATAATTGTTAAGAGCTATTTTACATTTTTTTGTTCTAGATGTTTCTCCTAATGTATTGTTAATAACAACCGTTATAAAATCCTCATAATTAATTATCGTTTTGATTTCAATCATTAAAATAGCTTTTAACTTATCTAAAGCATTATTACATTTTTTAAATTTTATCTCTATACTATTATTTAATAATTTAGTACCTTCTTCAAGTAATAAATCAAATAAGTCTTCTTTTGTATCAAAATGATAGTATAATGCTCCTTTAGCGAATCCTGCGACTGCAGTTATTTCTTCTATTCCTGTATTTTCATAACCTTTTTCTGCAAATAACTTTATTGCTGTTTTAAAGATTCTTCTTTTTGTACTGTTCATTATATTACCATCCTTTCATAAGATTATTGATTAGCTAATATATATTTTACTACATCTCCAACTGTAATTAAATTTTCTGCATCTTCATCCGAAATTTTAATATTAAAATTTTCTTCAATATTCATAACTAATTCAACAATATCTAAAGAATCTGCTGCTAAATCATCTGTAAATGCTGAATCAATTTTTATTATGTTTTCATCAATTCCAAACTGTTCTGTAATCATTTCTTTTAATTTTGTAAATACTTCTTTTTCATTCATCTTATACAACCTCCATTATTAATTTCATTTCTTCTTGCCTTTTTACTTTTTTTGTTGTAGTTTTAATTAATTCTGTATGTGATACTATTAATTTCTGAATATGTTTATATCTTGGGAATGTAGTATTAACCTGCTTTATTTTTTCCCATACTATTTTTCTTAATTCTTCTTCACTTTTATCTTTATATTTTTCTTTTATAATTTCTTCGTCATAAACAATTTTTACTGATAGAGTTATATCATTTTTATCAGTTTTGTCTTGCATTCCAAAAACCATGCACTCACTTACTAAGTCAATTCTATTAATAAGAGTTTCAAGTTCTTCTGGAAATACTTTTTTCCCGTTTTTTAGGACAATCATATTTTTGTTTCTTCCAGTTACATATAAAAATCCTTGTTTATCGTAATATCCTAAGTCACCTGTATAAAACCACCCATCTTTTAGAACTTCATTCGTTAGTTCTGGCATTTCATAATATCCAAGCATTATATTTGAGCCTTTCACTATAATTTCTCCAATACCTTTCTCATCTTTATTTATAACTTTTATTGTATCATTAATTACAGGTACTCCCACAGACCCTGGTTTCCTTTTTTTATAATTTTCTACAGCTATAACAGGAGCGGTTTCGCTTAAGCCGTATCCTTGTAAAGTTGTAATTCCTAAGTCATTAAATCCTTTTATTGATAATCCATCTGCTGGTGCTCCTCCTGAAACAATAAGTCTAAGCTCTCCACCTAATTCATCTATGATTTGTTTAAATAATTTTCTTCTTAAATCAATATGTAATTTTAGTAAAATATTACTTACTCTAATTAAAAATCTTACTAATTTGCCTTTTCCTTGTTTTTCAATGCTTTTCCATATTGCTTTATAGATTGCTTCAGTTAATATAGGTACACCTACAAAAACACTAACTTTGTATTCTTGTAAATTTTGTTTAATATATCTTAATCCATCTGGAAACACATTTTTTACACCACATGCAAGTGTTAAAATTAAAATTGTTGAACCGAATATATGATGATATGGTAAAAATGCAATATTGGTATCTGTACTTCTTATATCTTCTACGCTTTGTAATGCATATACATTTGATGTAATATTTTTTTGTGATAACATTACCGCTTTTGATTGTGAAGTTGTACCTGATGTAAATAGTAATATTCCCATCTCATTTTCATCAATCTTATTGTCTAAATATTCAGTATTTCCTTCTTCTAATATTTTTTTCCCTTTTTCTATTAACTCTGGTACACTATTATAATTATTTTCTTTCTCCATACAAATATATTCTTTAATTTGTGTTTTTCCTCTTTTATTTATTTCTTCAATTAATTCCAATAGTTTTTTATCAAAAACTATTGCTTCTGCTTTACTTCTTATAAGAGAGTTTTCTAATTCTTCTAATTGAAGATCTTTATCAAGTGGAACCGAAACAATACTGCCTAAAAGGTTACTTAAATGTGATAAAGCCCATTCATATCTATTTTTACCAATTACAGCAACTCTTTTATTCTTTAAATTTAAAGAATAAAATGCCGTTCCTAAACAATTAATATCATTCAATAATTTTTTATAATTTATATTTGTGTAAGTCACTTTTCCATTTTCTTTATTTTTAATTACAAAAGCTGTATTGCTACTATATTTTTCTGCAGAGCTATAAACAATTTCTTTTATATTTTTAAATTCTTTTGCTTTGAAATATATTTCTTCATTCATAATATAATCATTCTCCTATTTTCTAAAATTTAATTTATTAAATCATAATATATATAAAAAGTCACTATGCTGGGTGGTCAGAATAGTATTAATTAATTATTATAATAACATAAAAAGCAAATAATTATCAATAAATTACTTGCTTTAAATTATACTTTTAAAAATCTATGCTGGATTGATATGAATCATACAATGTTTTACAAAATTCATATCTTCCTCTATTTTATTATGAACATTTTGAGCAATTTCATCTGCATCTTTTAAATTTTTATTTCCGTCAATACTAATTTCCAAATCTATATAAATTTTATTTCCAAATAATCTAGTTCTTATCATGTCAACATTTTCTACTCCATCTTGTGACGAAGCAATATTTTCTATTTTTAAAACAATTTCATCATCACATGATTGATCTATCATCTTTTTTACTGCATCAATAAAGATCTCATATCCTGCTTTTAATATAAAAGCACAAATTATTATACTTGCTATAGAATCAAAAATTTGAAATCCTAATCTTGAAGCTAATATTCCCAAAAAGCATCCTATTGAAGATAAGCTATCTGAACGATGATGCCATGCATCAGCCATCAGTGATGTAGAATTTATCTTATTTGCAGCTATTTTTGTATACCAAAACATACCTTCTTTTGTGATAACAGAAATAATAGCAACAAATAAAGTAAATGAACTTGGAATGTCTAAATATTTATAATTCCCACTTATAATATTTTTTATTCCTGAAATTCCAATACTACCTCCAATAAAAATTAAACTTACTGATAATATTATTGCCACTACACATTCAAATCTCTCATGTCCATATTGATGTTCTTTATCTGCCTTTTTATTTGCTAACTTAACTCCTATTATTACAATTATAGAACTAAATACATCAGACATAGAATGAATTGAATCTGAAAGCATTGATCCAGATTTTCCAATAATCCCTGCAAATAATTTAAATACTGATAGAAATGTATTTATAATAATACTTATACAAGATACTTTTGTAGCAATTCTTTCATAGTCAATATCATTTATCTTTTTCAAGATTTTTCCTCCTTTTCTGGTCAATTTAATGCTTATATATAAGAAAAAGACATTTACAGAATTATAAAAATTTAAATCCCGTAAATGTCTAATTTACTGCTAATAAATAGCCCAGCTAAAAGTTAGCTTGATTGTTTATATATTTATATTATATTATATGATAAATTGATATCAAAGTTGTATATATATTATAATTGTTTTTTATTTATTTAATATTTACTTTTCTTATTCTGTTCTTAAAGCTATTACAGGATCTTTTTTAGAAGCTGCTCTTGCAGGAATTAATCCTCCTAACAATGTAAGAATAATACTCAATATTACTAAAACTATTGCATTTGGTAAGTAAAATGCTGCATTAAGTGGAATATTACCTGTAAAATGATGTAGTATGCTATTTATTATAGGTATTAATATGTATGTTACACCTATTCCAAATAATCCTGATAATAGTCCTATTATAAATGTTTCTGCATTAAATATTGATGAAATATTACGCTTTGAAGCTCCTATAGAACGTAATATACCTATTTCTTTTGTTCTTTCATAAACAGAAATATATGTTATTATACCTATCATTATTGATGATACTATAAGTGAAATAGATATAAAAGCAATTAAAACATATGTTACTGCATTAACAATAGTTTTTACAGATCCCATAAGGATTCCTGTTGTGTCTGAATATTTTATTTCTTTATCATCATCACCTTTTTCTTTTACATCTTCATTATATTTATTTATAAAATCTTTAAAATCTTCTTTTCCATCAAAGCTATTAAAATAAAATGAAATATAAGTAGGCTCCTCTTTGTTTTGATATCCTAAATTGATTAAGTTATTTCTTGCATTTGAATCAGTATCTGATATCATTGCTGTTATTAGTCTTGTTATTTCTTCTTCTGTCATTTTCATCTTAAATGAATTTGCAATTTTATCTTGGTCAACATTAAACGCTGATGCAAAACTACTTGTTAAACTTTTTGTTAATTCTCCTATTTTTGTAAGCACTGTCTTTTTCATGACCGCTTCTGTCATTGCTCTTGCCATATTTTCTCCAGTTTCTTGAATTGCTGCGGTTTCTAAATATTGTGATAAAATAGTTGATTTTATATCAATATTTTGAGAATTATCAGGAATTGGTATTTGCATTCCTGTATCTGTATTATTATTTGGTATTAAATCTTTTAATGCATCATATGAACTTATATATACCTGTAATAATCCTTTTAGTAAACCTGAATATACTGTCTTAAAAGTATCTTTTGGAATTATATATTTTTGTTCTAATGACGATATTATGTTTGACGGTTCATATCCATTTAAATAATTATTAATTATATTGTCAATATCATTTGTAGTAATTTCTCCTTCTATATTATTTAAAACTCCATTTGCAAAAGTATTTAAATTTTTCATAAAATCTTCTTTTGCAGGTTTGATGTCAGTACTTATTGCATTGGATATTTCTGACATATACCCTTGTGTTTTATTTTGTAACTGATTTTCATCAATTCTAATGTTGAATGCACTTTGTAATTGGTTTGTATCAATACTAATCAAGTCTTTAAAATCTATTCCCATTCCATTATTCTTTTCGTCGAATCTAGAATTTGATATTACATCCACTTCTTCATTTTCTAATTGTTTTTTTACTATATCAGTGTTAGAAGCATAATCTATTATATGATCTACTAAATCACTAGTATAAGATATTCCTGGATTTAATGCTGTTGATGTAACTCCTTCTTTTGCTGTAACTATTCCAACTATTTTCAAAGGTGTTGCATTGTCATATAATTGTTTCATATATTCTTCATTATCTGTCATATCTTCATAAACATTGTACTCTGAATTATATTTATACAAATCAGCTGGCATTATTAATTTTAATTCTGTATTCATTAAATCTTCATAACTAAACTGTAATGGTTCATTTCTTATATCTACTGTTTCTCCCTTCATTATCTTTGAAACTATAGTCTTAAGTTCTTCTGTATCCCTTAATCCTAATGAATATACAAGTAAATCTGATATGCTATTTTTTTCTGAAAGTACAATAATCATTTCATCATAGTTTTCAGGAAAATGACCCGCAAGTACATCATACGAATTTAATAAAGTTTCTTTATCATCAATCATTTGTGAATAAATTGAAGTATATGTACTCATCATACTTGATCCAATAGATGAACTCATACCAGAATTAAATAAATCATTTGGACTTAATTTTGCAACTTTTTGTGTTGTATCTATTCCGTATACTAAAGGTTCTACACTATATCCGTATTTTACAGAAGATAAATCATTATCTACTTTATTGTAGTTTTCTTCTAAATATTTTTTAAAACTTTTTAAATCATTTGTGCTTAAATTATCTAAAACTTTAGAAATATATTGTTCTTCTTTAATAGTTTTTGTATTATCTTTTTCACTTTCGCTACTTTCTGATCTCATAGCCAATAGTGTTCCTGCTATATCTGATGATTCTTCCATTATTGTAAGAGGATAAGATGTTAATGTTTCTTCTTGTATAGAATCAACATATGATTGAAATCCATTTGATACAGATTGTACTAATGCAATTCCTATTATACCTATTGATCCTGCAAAAGAAACTAATATAGTTCTTCCCTTTTTAGTAAGTAAATTATTTAAACTTAATCTAAATGCTGTCCAAAATTTCATTGAGGTTTTTCTCATGTTGTTTTCTTCTATTTTTCTTTTAAATTCCTCTTCCTGTATAGGATTAGAATCTTCAGTAATAACACCATCTAAAATTTTAATAATTCTACTTGAATATTTTTGAGCTAATTCTGGATTATGGGTTACCATTATAATTAGTTTATCTTTAGATATTTTCTTTAATATTTCCATTACTTGTACACTTGTTTTTGTATCTAATGCTCCGAGTTGGTTCATCTGCCAGTATTATATCTGGATTATTAACCAAAGCTCTTGCAATTGCAACTCTTTGCATTTGGCCTCCAGATAACTGATTAGGTTTTTTATTTATGTGTTCTTTCAAACCTACTTCTTCTAGAGCTTTTATTGCTCTTTCTTTTCTTTCTTTTTTAGGTATTCCTCCTATTGTTAATGCAAGTTCTACATTTGATAAAATAGTTTGGTGTCCAATTAAATTATAACTTTGAAATACAAATCCTATTTTATAATTTCTATATGCATCCCAATCTCTATCTTTAAACTTTTTAGTTGATTTGCCATTTATAATTAAATCACCTGATGTATATCTATCTAACCCTCCAATTATATTTAATAAAGTGGTTTTTCCACAACCACTTTGCCCAAGTATTGATACAAATTCAGATTCTCTAAATTTCAAATTAATTCCTTTAAGTGCCTCTAACTTTTCATCACCTGTTTTATATACCTTTTTTATATTTGTTAATTCTAACATATTTTGAGTCTCCTTTTGTTTGAAATAATTGACTTTAAGTTGTTTTTTATCCTAATTATTTTATATTGTTTTTTTGTTAATGTCAAATTTGTTTTATACTATTTATTTCATGTGATATTTATTTGTATGTTTCTTATATAACAAAACAAGTAGCTTTTTATTGCAGCTACTTGTTATTTATTCATTTTTTTATTTTTTATTCTTAGTTAGTTGTTAGAACTTGGTAAATAAGGAATTAACCTACCTGCAAAATCTTGTATATTTTGAGATTGTATTACCACTTTACCCGGTCCTACAAGTTTTGTTAAAAATAATCCTTCTCCTCCTAAGAAAATATTTTTTAACCCTTTAATTGTTTCTATTTCATAAGATACACTTGGTTCAAACGCTACAACATTTCCAGTATCTACTTTTAATATTTCGCCAGGTGCTAATTCTTTTGTTATACTATCTCCATCAACTTCTAAAAAAATTCTTCCATTTCCAGTTGCCTTTTGTAAAACAAATCCTTCTCCACCAAAGATTCCTGCACTAATTCTTTTTGTAAATGCTACACTTATTTCTATATTTTGTTCAGCACATAAAAATGCTCCTTTTTGCAATATAAGTCCACTTGGCATTTTAGATAGGTCTATTGACATGACGCTTCCTGGAACTGTAGATGCAAATGCTATTTTTGCTCCGTCTTTTAATGCAGTATAATTAGCCATAAACATTGATTCTCCTGCAAACATTCTTCCTATGCTTTTCATTATGCCACCACGTGCATTTGTTTTCATTTCAATTCCTTCTGTCTGATATGCCATTCCTCCTGATTGAGTATAAACACTTTCTCCTGAATTTAATGTCATTTCTACTACTGGTACTGTTTGTCCAATTATTTTGTATTCCATATTTATTCCTCCCTATTATATTTTATTTACATTCATTATATTTGTTTTTTTATATAATTTCAAGTTATTTTTATTTTTATTTTATTTTTTATTTTTTTGTTTTTTTACTAGACAGTTTCTTTTGTTTGTGATATTATTATAATGCACGAAACAAAAGATGCAGAAATATTATTTCAAAATGGAGGTAAAAATGTTAAAAATAGGAAATATAAAGTTTTTAGTGTTATCAATTATTTTTTTTATTATTTTTCGGAATTAATTTTTCTTATGCTGTTGATTTAGATTTAAGTAATGACTTAACAAACAATATATCATCTAACTCAAATACTAATAATTCTAATGATACAAATAACTCTAATACAAGCAATTCTAATTCTTCTTCTGAAAATAATGAAAATAACAACAATTATAGCAATAATTCTTCTGGTAATAGTAGTTCTACTAATTCTTCAAATTCTTCAGTTTCTTCAAACTCAGCAACAGTAACAACCAATTCTTTACCTAAAAGTAATTTTGGACTTTCTAATATATTAAATATTTTTTTAATTGTAATTGGAATCTTACTAATTTTACTTTCTATAGCAATTTTAATTAGGTTAAATAAATAATATAATTCTTGCTAATGAAACAAAAATTTCATTAGCATTTTTTATTTTGTATGTATATTTTATACTATTTTTAAAAATAATATTATTAGAATTTGTTTTTTATATTTTTCTTATAAAAAACATTTATATTAAATTGAAATAGGAGGATTTTATATGTACAGAAAATTTTTAATAAGTGCTTTCCTTATTATATCTATTATTTTTTCTTTTAGTATTTGTCTTGCAAATGATGCTACAAATATGTTAGAAGATGCAGGAAATAATATAAGAAATGCTATTGGTAACGTTGAAAATGGTGTAGAAGGTGCTGCTAAAGATGCATCAAATACCTCTAAAGATGCTACTGAAAATATGACTCAAAAAGCTAATAACATAGGTAATGAATTAATGGATAATAATAATGGAGATGATTATACTGCAACTAGAGTAGCTACAGATACGGCTAATAGTAATAGTTTTATGGGAATGGATGCTAATGCTTGGACTTGGCTTATCGTAGGAATTACTGCAATTGCTATTATAGCTTTAATTTGGTATTATACTATGCAATTACGTTCTTCTAATAATAACAATGATCATAGAGATTAATTTTATTATGCATCCAAAATTATTAATTATTAATATTTTAGGATGCATAATTTTCATATTTATGTTATAATAATTTATATTAAATTATAAAAAGAGGTAAATTATGAATACAAAATTGATTGCAAAGAATCCTACTGCTTATCATAATTATTCTATTGAAGAAAAGATAGAAGCGGGAATTGTTCTTTCTGGTACAGAAATTAAATCTATAAGAAATCGGAAAAGTAAATTTAAAAGATACATATGTTATAATTAAAAATAATGAAGCTTTTGTTGTTGGTATGCATATTAGTCCATATGAGCATGGAAATATTTTTAATAAAGATCCATTACGTAATAGAAAACTTTTGCTTAATAGATCTGAAATTAATAAGCTTACTAATTTAGTAAGACAACAATCTTATAGTTTAATTCCTATAAGTATCTATTTTAAAAATAGCTTTGTTAAAATGGAACTTCGGCATTGGTAAAGGTAAAAAATTATATGACAAACGTCAAGATATTGCTAAAAAAGATGCAGAAAGAAAAATAAATCAAGCAATGAAACAAAATTATAAATATTAATTTAAAAACTACTATAAATAATCTCAAATTAATTATAGTAGTTCTTTATTTATAATAAATTAAATTTTATTACTTGAGCCAAAAACATCTATCATTTTATGTTTTACAGTTTCTTTTATTAGTTCTCTTGCAGGTTTCAAATATGCTCTTGGATCAAAAGCATTAGGTTCTTCTACAAATACTTTTCTAATGCCTCCTGTCATTGCAAGTCTTAAATCTGTATCTACATTTATTTTTGAAACACCAGACTTACTTGCTTGATTAAGTATTTCGTCTGGAACTCCTTTTGCTCCTGGAATATTTCCACCATATTTATTACACATTTGTACTAACTCTGGAATTACTGTTGATGCACCATGTAAAACTATAGGAGTATTAGGTATTTTATCTTTTATTTGTTTTAAAATATCAAATCTTAATTTTGCTTCGCCTTTAAATTTGTATGCTCCATGACTTGTACCAATGGCTATTGCCAAAGAATCACATCCTGTCCTTCTTACAAATTCCTCTGCTTGATTAGGATCTGTGTACATAGCATCACTTTCTGATACATTAACATCATCTTCAATTCCTGCTAATTTCCCTAATTCTGCTTCTACTACAACTCCTTTACCATGAGCATAATCAACTACTTTTTTAGTTAAAGCTACATTTTCTTCAAAATCATATTTAGATCCATCTATCATTACAGATGTAAATCCATTATCAATACACATTTTAGCAGTTTCAAAATCTGGTCCATGGTCTAAATGAATAGCAATTGGAATTTCTGGATGCTCTTCCACTGCTGCTTCTATCATTTTCATTAAATATCTTATTCTTGCATATTTTATTGCCCCCGATGAAGCTTGTAAAATAACTGGAGATTTGGCTTCTGCTGCTGCATCTACAATTCCTTGTATTATTTCCATATTATTTACATTAAATGCTCCTATTGCATATCCTTCTTGCATTGCTTTTTTAAACATCTCTTTAGTTGTTACTAACATATATTTTCCTCCGTTTCTTTGGCAAAAGCCTTTTTCTTTTTTATTGTATTTCTATTTTTTTCATCTGTCAAGTAATTTTAATCATTTTCGTGTTCATAGCTTGCACACATTGATTCATCTGCTTTTTTTGTGTCGCATCCTTCCATTGGTGATACATGAATTGCTTTTAAAATACATAGTGAATCTTCAGTATTATTGTATTTACAGCTTGCAACTGTACAATTAATTTTTTGATTTTTTTCCATTTTAAAACCTCCACATAATTATTTTTGAACAACGCGTTCTAAATATATTATGTGGAGATTTTTTAATAATAATCGATATTTTATTATTTAATTATTATTTTTTGAATCTTTTATACATTCTTTAGGTGGTTCTTTAAAGGTTAAATACCAATTAATACCATTTTTTTCTTGATTAATTTCAGCAATTCTTTTTTCTAATTGTTCATATGTTTTTGGTATCGGAACTATAACTGGTTGATTTGGCATCCAGTTTGCTGCAGTTGAACATTTGCTGCAATCTGCCATTTGTAAAGCCTGAACTATTCTAATTATTTCTGGAATAAATCTGCCTATATTCATTGGATAAATTAATATTGTTCTAATAATACCTTTGTCATCTATAACAAAAACATTTCTAACTGTTTCTGTATTACTAATATCACTTGATATCATTCCATATTTTCTAGCAATTTCTCCATTTCTATCTGCAATAATTGGAAATGATACTTTTATTCCTGTTTTACAATAAATATCATATATCCATGCTAGATGTGATGGATTACTATCTACACTTAGTCCTAATAATTCTGTATTTAAATTTTTAAAATATGTATTAGCTCTTGTAAAAGCAATCATTTCTGTGGTACAAACGGGGGTAAAGTCTTTAAATTTGGGGATTATTTTTATAAAGTTATTTTGATATATTGGAATAAATTCTTATTAAATTAGTTTTTTAATATTTGGTTTTAATTCAAACTTTATGCTTTTATCATGATAAATCCATATTTTGTCTATTAAACACTCTA
>CANRCM010000006.1 GCA_947629085.1 uncultured Clostridia bacterium | reverse complement strand
ATTAAGTCTTTTAAATTTTCTACATTGTTCAATAAACATTCCTCCTTTCAAACTTGAATTAGATTATAATTTATTTTCTTTCAAGCTAATGCATATTAAATTATTCAATATCTCTCTGTTCTTGTTTTAATTCTTTTTCTTTTAATTTCATTTTTTCTTTTATAATATCTAATTTTTCAAATACTTGTTTTATATATTTTGGATTATATGCACTAGCATCATAATATTGAATAAGTAATAATTTTTTCATAATATAAATATTATTCATATCAACATCTTGTATCTCTATAGTCTTTGCGTGATTTTCAATCAAAAAGCAAATATTTCTTACTTCTTCTTCGTTATATCCTAATCTTTCTAAAATATGTTTTGCAATTTGTGCTCCTTTTTCTGGATGCTTTCTAAAGTGTCTCACATTTTCATCATCTTGATAAGAATGTGGTTTGCCTATATCGTGTAACAATAAAGCTAATCTTATTTCTAAGTCCGGTTTTGAATTTTTTAATGCTACTAATGTATGTTTCCATACATCATATAAATGCCAAGGATTTCTTTGTTCAAAACCATATTCGTCTTCTAATTCAGGAATCATCTGAAAAATTTTCTTTTTATTCTCTTGCAAACTTTTTACCATTTCTTCACCATTTAGGCTAAGAATGTCTTCTATATTTTTCCTATTCATTAGATACCTTCCTTATTTTTCTCAATTTGCTTTTGATACCTATCTTCCTCCGAAAATATACATCCACAATACTTTTGCATGTATAATCCAAGTTCTCTTGCTTTAGCTTGTCCTTCTCTAAAACCTGGTCTAAAGTCTCTATACAAAAATTCAACATTATATTTTTTTGCTAATTCTTTTGCTGTTTCTATTATAGTTTCATGTTTTTGATACGGACTTACTAAAAGTGTTGTAGAAACTGCATCATATCCATTTTTATTAGCATATTCAAAAGCTTTTTTTAAACGAATTGGATAACAATAGTTTTCACATCTAGTTTCTAAATTATTTGAAACATTTTTACAAAATTGATCTAATCCATATTCATCATCTATAATGTATTGTATATTTATTGATTTAGCATAATCAACTAAACAATTCCTTCTTGCTTCATATTCTTTATATGGATGAATATTAGGATTATACCAGTATACTGTTGGTTCTATATTCTCTTTTCTTAATGAATCTATGCAATATACACTACATGGTGCACAACATGTATGTAATAATAATTTCATTTTATTTTTCCTCCTATTTATAGCCTAAATGTTTATATGCTGCAGGAAGTACTACTCTTCCTCTTAATGTTCTTGCAATAAATCCTATTTGTATTAAATATGGTTCATAAAGATCTTCTATTGTATCTATTTCTTCTCCTATTGTTACAGCTAATGCTTCAATACCAACAGGTCTACCTTCATATTGAACAATCATTGTTTCTAGTAATTTTCTATCAATTTCATCTAATCCTAGCTCATCAATTTCTAATTTATTTAATGCATGTTTTGTGATTTTTAATGTTATATCCCCGTTACCTAAAACTATTGCATAATCTCTTACTCTTTTTAATAATCTATTTGCTATTCTAGGTGTACCTCTTGATCTTCTTGCAATTTCTTGAGCTGCATCTTCTTCTATTTTCATATTCAAAATTTTGCTAGATCTTTTTACTATTGTTGATAAATCTTTTACTGAATATAAATCTAGTCTATGTACGATACCAAATCTATCTCTTAAAGGCGTTGTTAAAGATCCTGCCTTTGTTGTAGCTCCAATTAATGTGAATTTAGGTAAATCTAATCTTATTGACTTAGCACTTGGACCTTTCCCGTATAACAATATCTAATGTAAAATCTTCTAACGCTGGATATAGAATTTCTTCTACACTTTTACTTAATCTATGAATTTCGTCTATAAACAACACATCATATTCTGATAAATTTGTTAATAATGATGCCAAATCTCCTGGTTTTTCTATTGCTGGCCCAGACGTTATTTTTATATTAGAATTCATTTCATTTGCAATTATAGTAGATATAGTAGTTTTTCCAAGTCCTGGAGGGCCATAAAAAAGACAATGGTCTAATGGTTCTCCTCTTTTTTTAGCAGATTCTATATATATCTTCATATTTTCTTTTACTTTTTCTTGCCCTATATATTCGTTTAGACTAGCTGGTCTTAAAGATTTTTCTAAACGTTCTTCTTCTTTGTTTTCCAATCCA
The DNA here is from genome assembly GCA_947629085.1 of uncultured Clostridia bacterium. Classification (GTDB taxonomy): domain Bacteria; phylum Bacillota; class Clostridia; order TANB77; family CAG-508; genus CAG-269. The sequence goes on along the minus strand of CANRCM010000006.1, from coordinate 31,286 downwards.
GGAGTCATAATTCTTTCTTCTTCCATCTGTTTTTCATCCCTTTATATTTTATCTATAAAATTTTCTATTATATTTAGAATATTTAAATTACTTGTTTCTTTTCTATAATACTTTTTAGGTATAAACTCTTGTGCTTTTAATATAGCATTTTTTAATTCTTTTATATCACTAATTCCAATTATATATTTGTTTTTACTAAAGAATTCTACAATTTGTTTTTGGTGATCATTTACATGTTCATGATATTTATGCAATCTTGGTACTGCAATCACTTTCTTTCCTTTATTTATAGAACTTATAATAGAGCCCACTCCTCCATGAGTTATTATTAAATCAGCTCGTTCTTGATAATTTTCTAGTTCCTCTTGTGGTATCAAATCAAATATTTCCATATTTTTTGATTCATATTTTGTATGTCCTGATTGAACTACAACTTTTTCATCTATTACTTTCTTTTCAATTAATTCGTCTATTTTTTCTAGTAAACGATGGAAACTATTATTTTGTGTTCCTAATAATATTAAAATCATTTATAAATTGAACCTCCATATACAGCTTTAGGATATAACTTAAGCATTTCTTCCCATTGTACAATAAATAAATCTGCAATAGGATATATCAACTTTCCTGTTACTGTTTTTTTATTTTTATTTGCAAATGTTTCTATATAAATTATTTTACTTCCAAATATTTTCCCTAAATAACACATTGGACCTGCCGTATGTGTTCCTGTTGTTATTATTACTTTTGGTCTCAATTTAAAATAATAAAACACTGTTCTTAAACATAAATAAAAATATTTAAAAATATATATAAATATTTTTGATCTAGTTCCATATGGTAAGAAATATAGCTTATCACCATATTTTTCTTTTAACGCTATACTAGCTTTATCCTTTTCTGTTATTATATGATATTCATATTTTTCAAATAAAGGAGAAAGTTGTAGCAATTCATTTAAATGCCCTCCTGTACTTGATATAAACAATACTTTTTTCTTCATTTTTTTTACCTTTCAAAATATGTTTTAAAATTTTATTGTTATGTTACTATTATATCTTTTTTTTACTTATATGTCTAGTAAAATCAAAAAGAAATAGCAAACTTTAATTTTGCTATTTCCTATATTAATTATCATAATTTTTTATGCTCTTGGATGAGCTTTTTTATAAATATCTTTTAATCCCTCATCTTGAAATTGCATATAAATTTGTGTTGAAGATATATCTGAATGACCAAGCATAGTTTGAATTGATTTTAAATCAGCTCCATTTTGTAAAAGATGTGTTGCAAATGAATGTCTTAAAACGTGTGGTGTAATATCTTTAGTTATATGAGCCTGTTCTTTATAATATTTTATAATTTTCCAAAATCCTTGCCTTGTTAGTCTTCCTCCATTTACATTAACAAATAAAGCTTTTTCATCATCATTTTTAATTAATACTCCTCTTGCATCTTCAACATATTCTTTTAAAGCATTTAAAGACATTGTTCCTAATGGTATATTTCTTTCTTTAGATCCTGTTTTACATATTACATATCCTTCTTCTAAATTAACGTCTTCTATATTTAAAGAAATAATCTCTGTAACCCTCATTCCTGTTGCATAGGCAAATTCTAGCATAGCCTTATCACGAATTCCTTTTAAATCGATATCTTTTGGTTGATTTAACAATAATTCTACTTCTTTTGAAGTTAATACATTTGGAACTCTTTTTTCTATTTTAGGAGATTGAATATTTACTGTTGGATCAATTTTTATCTTCTTTCTTTTCAATACAAATTGATAAAATGATCTAATTGAAGCAATACATCTTGATATACTAGACGCTTTTTTCCCATTATTTTGAAGTTCTTTTATATAATCTTTTATATCTTCTTCTTTAACATGATTATAGCTTACTTCACAAGCTTCTATATATCTTTTAAATTGTTTTAAATCTCTTTTATATGACTGTAATGTGTTATCTGATAATTTTTTATCATTTTCTAAAAAATCAAAAAAATACTTTAATTGTCTTTCCATTTTTCTACCAACCCCTATATTAATATAATCTCTTTACATAAATTATATATGTTATATCAAACAATTTTAAAAATGTAAATAGATTTTTATAATTTTTTAAAAATATTTTATAAAATATTTTAAAATATTAGTAGATATAAATGTTTCTATTAATGAAGAAACTATTAGTAACATCATCATAATTATAGAAAATATAGTATGTCTAAATATTTCTAATTTTATATTTTCTTTTCTATTATCTTTTACTATTGATTTATATAATTTAAATCCACTTACTGCTAATGCTAAAATTGAAGGAATAAAAATTATATTTTGTAAAACTAAGGACATTATAATAAAAGTTATTCCCTTAGATAATCCCATAATTGAAATAAATATTGAAATTGTATATCCTAAGCAAAATCCTCTATATAATACAATTCCAAAAACTATTGGTAGACCGTATAACTGTAGTTCCCAAAAACCATATTTCTAACATTAATAACAAATTTTGTTTAATACTTGTTTTTAAAATTGCAATATTATCTATATCATCCATACTTTTTATTTTGTTAATAAAATTATTTATATAATCGTTCATATTAGATTGCTGATCTTCTTTCATATTATTAACAAATAAAACTCCTAAAAATATTCCTATTATAAAAATAAGAGCAACTATAATATATTCTTTTTTATTATTAATTATATGTTGCTTTATTGTTTCTCTTATACTTATTCTTTTCGATTTCATAAGAACTCCGTTCTGTTTGTTTGCTTATACTAATTTTGTTATAATTTACATTCGAACTGCAAAAAACCCTTTATCGTTTATACATAATGTGTATTCGATAAAGAGTTTTTTAGAACTTTATTTTTTATCTAATTGTATCTTTCCATAATTTCCTCCGCCTCCGGATTGTATTTTAGCATTTCCATTTTTAGCGTTTTGAATACTTATAGCTACTTTTTCTCCTACTATCATTTCAATATCATCTTTCGATAATCTATGTAGTATATTCATCTCTGTTTCAAAAGCATCTAATAATTTTTCTATTGTTTTTCCTCCAACTCCTGGTATAAAACCAAGAGGTATTTGATATATATATTGTGGCCTATTTTGGGGACTTTTTGTCTCTTTTTTGTCTTTTATTAATTGTATTCTATCAAAAACTCCAAATGTGACATTTTTTCCTTTACACATAGGACATTTTTCTACTGGCACTCGAGTTTCTATTGCTTTTTGACAGTCATCACAATATGTTCTATGATATTTTCCAAGCTTTGGATCTAATCCATAATTTGCTATTATTTTTCTACCATCCTCATTTTTTAAAGCTTTTACTATTTCTTTAAAAGATATATCCTCTACCTGTATTTTGTTATATTCTCTAGCTATTTTAGGTAAAGAATGTGCATCTGAATTTGTTAAAAATGTTCTTGTTTTTAATTCTGATATGGTATCTGCTAAATATGTATCAGCACTTAAACCTAATTCAATTGCAAATATTTTATCAAATTTTTCTCTAAATACATTTTCTAATCTATCTGTACAATTTCCATAATAACTTTTATGTGGTGTAAAAACATGAGCCGGAATTAAAATACCATTATATCTTTCTACTATATCTATCAAATCATATCCTGATAAATCAGTTCTTTGTGTACTTAATGTAATATTCTTTAGATGATGACTTAGCTCTTGAGAAAATCTTTTTATATCTGATAAATGTGGAAAAAAGCACAAATTGTGTGCACTTCCGCTTTTTCCATCTCTCCCTTTTTCTGATGTTTCTACCTCGCTTCCCAATAAAATACATACTTTGTCTTTATAAATTATTCCTCCATCTTTTAATTCATATGCTTCTCCTGTTTTTAAAAATTGTTCTATATCATCTATTACATATGGCGATGCACAATCTATAATTCCTACTACATTTATTCCTTTTTTATTAGCACATTCTTTTGCAATATTAGCAAAATTCAATGATTTTGCTGCCGTTATTTTTATTGGTTTTCCATTTTCACTTCTTCCTATATGCACATGTAAATCTGCAAATATTTCGTACATTTTTTACTCCTTTACTTTTGCTAATTCTTCTTCATTTATCTTGCTCATAATTTTTTTAGCAGTTTCTTCACTAAATAATGGTCTATTTGGATTATCTACTTTTTTAAACATTTCTTTTGATTTAATATCTATCTGTTTTTCTAATAGTTTATCTATTTTAGGCTGATATTCATAAGCAATTTGTTTCATAAAATCCGTTAACTCTCCTGTTTCATTATAAATTTTTACTAATTTATTTAATACAGTTACATTAGACATTTCATGTATTTTTATTTCTTCCATTAAACTAATAAATTCTTTAAATTCTTGTAAATATATATTATTATTATCTTTTAAATTTCTATATTCTAACAATACTAATGCCTCATCAGGTTTAAATCCAATTCTTTCAGGTCTATTTAAAAGCATTCCTCCAAAATTATCTACTAATTCTAATATATCACTTTCTTTTTCTCTTGGCTCGCTTTTGCTATATCTATTAACTTGTTCACAAATTCTACAGAACCTTTTATTAAATCCTAATGTTTCTAAATATATGGCTCCTTTTTTTGCATAACTATGAATACTTTCAATATCTTGTGAATTATTAATTTTTTTACAATTACATAATAAACATGCTGTTAATATTGTATTTCTATCTAATCCAAGTTTAGAATAATTTAAAAAATTTCTTGCTATTTCAGTTTTAAATACAATTGATTTATCAAAAAATATTCCTTTTTTCTTTGCTAAATAATATGTTATTTCCATTTTTGCAATTAAATCTTCTTCATTTAATATGTATTCTGCAAAACTTTCCATTTATTTCCTCCCACAAAGCATCTCTTGTTGATTTTATAAACCTATACACTTTTATTTTACTAAATAATACAAAATAATTCAATATTTTTATATCATGTCATAAAAATGTAATATTTATAATTCTTTTATTGCATTTCTTGCAAGCTCATCACATCTATTATTAAATTCATTATCACTATGCCCTTTTACTTTTATAAAGTTCACTTTATGTATTTTTGTCAAACTATATAATTCTTGCCATATTTTTACGTTTTTTACAGGCTCTTTACCTGCTGTTTTCCAATTGTTTTTTACCCAATTATAAATCCATCCTTGTGAAAATGCATTTACAACATATGCACTATCACTATATAAATCAACTTCACATGGTTCCTTTAATAATTTTAGTCCCTCAATTACTGCCGTTAATTCCATAAAATTATTAGTAGTATTCTCTTTTCCTCCAGATATTTCTTTTTTATTACCTTGGTACATAAGTAGGGCTCCCCACCCTCCTGGACCTGGATTGCCTGAGCATGCACCATCTGTATAGATTATAACTTTTTTCATCATTTTTCTCCTTTTTTACATAAAATCAAAACATAAACCATTTTTCTCTTGTGTTTTTATCAAATTTATGATAATATTATAACAATTAATGTAAAAACATGCAAGAAGGAGTTTTAATATATGGGAAAGGTTTTAGGAATTGTTGGTGAATATAATCCGTTCCACAATGGTCATCAATATCATTTAGAAGAATCAAAAAAATTAACTAGTTCTAACTACACAGTTGCTATAATGAGTGGTAACTTTACTCAACGTGGCTCTACAAGTATTATAGATAAGTGGTCAAAAGCTGAAATGGCAATAAAAAATGGAATTGACTTAGTAATTGAACTTCCTGTTTTATATGCTACATCTAGTGCCGAAAATTTTGCAGAAGGAGCCATAAAAATTTTAGATGAGTTAAAAGTAGTAGATTATATTTCTTTTGGTGCTGAAACTTCTAATGTAGACATTTTGACTAATTTTGCTAACATTTTATATAAAGAACCTCTTAAATATAAATCTTTTCTTTCCCATGAATTAAAAAAAGGAATTTCTTATCCTAAAGCACGCGAAAATGCTTTAATGATGTATTTAAATGGGAATAGAAAATATGTAAATGTTCTATCTTCACCAAATAATATATTGGGAATCGAATATTTAAAAGCATTAAAAAAATTAAAAAGTAATATCACTCCTATATCAATTGCTCGTTTTGAAACAGGATATAATGATATTACATACTCTGGTAACATAGCTAGCGCTACTGCCATTAGAAATATGATTAAAAATGGAAGTTTCGATGCTTTAGCTAAACTTTTACCTAACCATAGTTACAGCATATTAATAAAAAATATAAAACAAGGGCATGTAGTTCCTGATTTATCTGTTTTTGAAAAACAAATTCTTTACAATTTAAGAAGTATGTATACTGAAGAAATCGCTGAACTTGCAGATGTATCTGAGGGTCTTGAATTTTCTTTAAAAAATGCAGCAGATTCTTCTAATTCACTTGATGAACTTTTAAGCAAAGTGAAGAGCAAAAGATATACTTCTACTAGAATACAAAGAATTTTACTTTATTCTTTACTAAATATAACAAAAAAGGATATAGAATTATCGAAAAAATCTATTCCTTATATTAGAGTTTTAGGTCTTAATAATAGAGGTAAATTCTTAATTTCTGAAATTGCTAAAGCTAATCCTAAACTTGATATAGTTACTTCTGTGAAGAAATTTGTTGATAAAACATCCAATAAGAATTTAAAATATATGATTGAAAAAGATATCTGGGCTACTGATGTCTATACTCTTGGATATCAATTAGATTCTTCAAGTAATTTAGACTTTACCAAAAAAATTTTAACTTTATAAAAATTTAAAAAATGGTATTGACAATACAAAAAAAATAAGTTATACTTTTACTTGTGCTAAACATATGATAAGCACATGCTCCCTTAGCTCAGTTGGTCAGAGCAACCGGCTCATAACCGGTGGGTCCAAGGTTCGAATCCTTGAGGGAGCACCATTTTTTATTTTATATATTTGGGTAGGTGGCCGAGTGGCTAAAGGCGGCAGACTGTAAATCTGTTCTCATTCGAGTACGAAGGTTCGAATCCTTCCCTGCCCACCAACGACGTATCTGTTCGAACTAATGGAATAGATAGATACAAATATCAATCAGAAATGGTTGATTTTTTTTTTACGTTTAAATTATATATTTAAGGAACTTAAATCTGTTTTGTAGAACTTACTTTTTTTGATAATATATCAAAATTCATGAAGCTTAGAAATTTCATTTATGTAGCTACTTATTAATACAGTTCTTATACATAATTGTTGTTAAGGCAATTTTTATATTTCTATCTCTTTATAATGTGTAACTAATTTAGCTCCTTCTTTAATTAATTTATTAGTTCCTACTGAGTTAATTGAATCAATATTTCCTGGAACAACATATACTTCTTTACCTTGTTCTAAGGCAAAATCAACAGTTATTAATGTTCCACTTTTTTCTTTTGCTTCAATTACTAAAATTCCTTTACTCATTCCACTTACAATTCTATTTCGTGCTGGAAAATTCATTTTTTGCGGTTTTGTTCCAATAGGATATTCTGATATGATGGCTCCTCCTGTTTCTATTATTTTATTAAATAAATATTTATTTTCTTTTGGATATATTACGTCTAATCCGCTTCCAATAACAGCAATAGTTTTACCATTTTTCTCATTCTTTTCGCAAACACTACCAATATGTGCATAACTATCAATTCCTCTTGCTAGTCCGCTTACAATATTGAATCCTTCTTTTATTAAATTATAAGAAAAATATTTAGCAGCTTTTTTTCCATATTCTGATGCATCTCTACATCCTATTATTGCAATAGCCTTATTGTTTAATATTTCTTTATTTCCTTTAATATATAAGCTAATTGGCGGATCATAAATTTCTTTTAGAATTTGAGAATAATTTTTATCTTTTATAGATATTATATCAATATTCTTTTGTTCCATATAATCAATATGTTTATTTATATTTTTTCTTGTGTCTTCATCTAAAATACTTTCAGCAATTCTCTCTCCTATTCCAGGTATTTTTAATATTTCTTCTTTACTTAAACTATATATTTTCTCTGGCGTTTTATATATATCTAATAATTTTAGTTTTCTTTTACTTCCTAAATTTTTTACTAGCGATAACCATATCCAATATTTCTTACTTTCTAAATTTTCTATTTTATTTCCCTCCTCTATTAAAAACAAAAAAAGCATTATCAATAAAATAATGCCCCTTTTTTTATTTTAATTATAAACTTGATTTTTCTTTGTTTTGTTCTTTTGTTGCTTTAATTACATTGTTCATAAGCATTGCAATTGTCATTGGTCCTACTCCTCCAGGTACAGGAGTTATATAGCTTGCTTTTTCTTTTACATGTTCAAAATCTACATCCCCAGTTAATTTTCCGTCTTTTCCTCTATTTATTCCTACATCAATTACAACTACTCCTTTTTTTACCATTTCGGCTTTTAAAAATTTAGATTGTCCAATTGCAGATATTATTATATCTGCTCTTTTTGTATGTTCTGCTAAATTTTTAGTTTTAGAATGACATACTGTAACTGTTGCATTTCTTTGTAAGCAACATTGTATTAAAGGTTTTCCTACAATATTACTTCTTCCTAAAATAACAACTTCTTTTCCTGTTAAATCTATATTATATTCATCAAACATTTTCATAATTCCATATGGTGTACATGAAATAAATGTATCTTCACCTATACATAGCTTTCCTACACTAGCAGGTGTAAATCCATCTACATCTTTCATATATGTTATCATTTTAAATGCCTCATTTATATCTAAATGATTTGGTATTGGACTTTGTAAAAGAATTCCATTTACGCTTCTATCATTATTTAATTTTTTTATTAAGTTAATTAATTGTTCTTGTGTAGTCTTTTCTTCTAAAATATACTCTTCATAACATATACCAATTTCATTACAAGCTTTACTTTTATTTTTAACATAAATTTTAGATGCAGGATCATCCCCTATAATAATTACTGCTAATTTTGGATTAATACCTTCCGTTTTCAATTCATCACATTCTAGTTTTGATTTTTGCCTTATTTTCTTTGCTAAATTTTTTCCATCAATTAATATTGCCATATATTACTCCTTAAATATATATTTTGAAATTATTATAACATATTTATTCATCATTTTACAATTAATGTTGTTTAAATAGTTCATATTTAATAATATTTTTGTAGTTGATTTTTAATTATTTCTTTTAAAAGTCCCCTACTTTATATTCTATATCTTCCATATTAGGAAACATTTCTTTCACTCTTTTTAGAGTTAACATTAACATTTTGGGTTGTGGATTTTTTTTATTGTTTGATAATAATTTTTGTGTATAACAATTCTTGGCTGTTTTAAAGAGTACATATCTATTTCCTACATACGTATAGTAAATCTGATATCCGTTTTTTAAATCCAACCACATTTTTTCAAAAGTATAATCCTCCATAGACTTCTCCTTTATTTTAATACATCGCCTGGTAAAGAGTTTTCTTCACTTCTTCCTTCTTCTGTATTATCATACCTTCTTTTATTTGCATCTTCTTTTTGCTCATAAAAATCAGGTACATTCTTTTTTAACTCTGCTTGAAATTTTTCTTTATCAGTCGAATTATCCTCTATTATTTTTATTATTTTTGATATTACATCTTCTTCTAGCTGTATAGTTTTTTCGTTATCAATAATAAATGATTGTTGTATATTATTTTCACATTTTTGTCTCATATACTCTTGCATAAAATATTTGATTTTATATCTTATATTTTCTATAAAGTTTTCATCAAATCCTTTATAAAGTAATATCCTTCTTTGTTGTGCATATATATTTTCTAATAAATTATTTGTTTGTTCCAATATTATAGCTGTATTGTTCATTGCTTCTTTATTATTACTTAATTTTCTTTCTTGAATTATATATTCATTAGATTTATAATTTAATTTTTGTTTAAGTATATTTTTATCATACATAATTTCTTCTATTTTTTTACTTTTTCTTTCTTCTCCAATTTTAGCTATTATAATATTTTCAAACATTTCAAATTGCGAATCTATATATTCATTTATATTAGAACTATCAACACCTTCTTCTTTATTTTTTTCTTTTAACTTCTCATGTATTTTTTCTAAGGTATTAAATACTTCTTTGGGTACTCCTTCTCTTTGCCATAATCTTCTTTGTAATTTTATAATTTCTTCATCAATCATTTCTTCGATATTCATATAACATCTTCCTTTTTATATCTTAAAATCAATTATATCTCTTATTACCTAATATTATAACTTAATCATTTCATCAAATTGTTCTTCACTTATGATTTCTACTCCTAAATTTTCTGCTTTTGTTAATTTACTACCTGCTTCTTCTCCTGCTAATACATAGCTCGTTCTTTTAGATACTGTACTTGAAGTTTTACCTCCAAATTTTTCTATTATATCTGATGCTTCTTGTCTTGTATACTTTTTTAAGCTTCCCGTTAATACAAATGTTTTTCCCTCAAATCGATTATCTAAACTTTCTTCTTCTAAATTTTCAGTATTAACTCCAGATTTCTTTAACTTTTGAATTAAGTCTATGGTTTGATCTTGTATAAAAAATTCTCTTATGCTCTTTGCAACTATTGGGCCTATATCATCTATTCTTCCTAAATCTTCTGTTGTTGCTTGCATTAAACTGTCTATATTTTTATATTTTTTAGCTAATATTTTTGATGCTTTACTTCCTACATGTCTTATTCCTAAAGCTGTAATTAGCTTATACAAATCATTATTTTTACTTTTATTTATACTATCAATTAAGTTTTGTGCAAATTTCTTACCATTCTTTTTTAATGAAGCTATATCTTCAAATTTTAATGTGTATATATCTGCAATATTTTTTATTAACCCTTTATCTAACAGTTGCGTAATAATACTCTCGCCTAACCCATCTATATCCATTGCTTCTTTTGATACAAAGTGGACTAGATTTCTTTGTAATTTTGCTGGGCATTCAATTCCTGTACATCTTATAGCAGCTTCTCCTTCTTCTCTTATAGCTTCTGCTCCGCATACTGGACAAACTTTCGGCATTTTAAAGGAAATTTCTTCTCCTGTTCTTTTTCCTTTTTTTACTTCTACTATCTCTGGAATAACATCTCCAGCTTTTTGAATAACTACAGTGTCTCCTATTTTTAATTCTTTTTGTTTAATAAAATCTTCATTATGAAGTGTAGTTTTAGATATTGTTGAACCCGCTACCTTTATAGGTTCTAATATTGCCATAGGAGTAATCACTCCTGTTCTTCCTACTTGACAAACTATATCTTTCAATTTTGTTTCTTTTTTCTCTGGTGGATATTTATATGCAATTGCCCATCTAGGAGTTTTAGCTGTTGTTCCCAATATTTCTCTAAATTTTAAGTCATCAACTTTTATCACAGCGCCATCTATTCCAAACGTTAAATTTTCTCTATCATTTCCTATTTTTTCAATTGCTTCTATTATATCTTTAATTGAATTACATGGAATACGAACTGGATTAACATTAAATCCTAATTTATCTAAATATTCTAATTCCTTAAAATGAGAATTAAATTCTTTACCTTCTATTTTTTGAACATTAAAAATATATATATCTAATGGTCTCTTTGCTGTTATTTTACTATCTAATTGTCTCAAAGAACCTGCTGCTGCATTTCTTGCATTTGCAAATAATTCTTCTTCATTCTCTTGTCTTTCTTGGTTCATTTTTTCAAAATTAGATTTAGATATAAATATCTCACCTCTAACAGTTATATCAATATTTTCTTTTAATTCCATTGGTATTGTTTTTATAGTTTTTATGTTTTCTGTTACATCTTCACCAATAAGTCCATTGCCCCTTGTTGCTCCCCTTACAAATTTACCATTTTTATATTCTAATGCTGCTGATAATCCATCTATTTTAGTTTCAACTATATATTTATTATTTTTTATTTCATTTTCTTTAGATTTTTCATTTATTTTGTTTACATAGTCAATTACTTCTTCTATACTAAATACATCTTGAAGACTTTGTAAGGGTACTTCATGTGTAACCTTTTTAAATCCTTCCTTAACATGTCCACCTACTTTTTGTGTTAATGAATTTTTTGAGCTAAATTGTGGGAATTTTTTTTCCAGATTACGTAATTCTACCATTAACATGTCGTATTCAAAATCTGATATTTCTGGTTTATCTTCATCATAATATTTTTTTGCATGATATTCTACTTGTGCTCTTAGCTCCTCTATTCTTTTTTTAGATTGCCTTTCATTCATATTTATACTCCTTAAAGCATATTTATTTTTACATATTATATACGATTTTACAAAAAAATACAACAAAAAGATATATATTATAAATGATTATAATATATATCTTCTTTATACGTTGTATATTATTCTGTTTTTGCACATATAATTAATCTTGCCTTACTATCATCTGTACAAGTTGATAATGTTACTTCTGGCTTTCCTCCAGTATCTCTTTGATAGAAAGATGTATCTTCTGGAGTAGTTTCAAATTTATTATATATTGTATATGTTAATTTTTTCCCATCATTGTCTGTTATGTATATTTTATCCCCTATATTTAATTTTTTGTTATTAGAGAAAAATAAACCATTTCTATAATTATGTCCTACAATTACTGTATTTCCTGATTGATTTATTTCTGTGCCAAATAAAAATACTACGGCTGTATCTAATTTTTTTGTTGTTACATTAGGCTCTAATATTGGATATTTCAAGTTTGTTGCTGGAATTTCCATTGTCCCTAAAACTCCAAAACCTTTATATGTTCTCTTTGATTTTGAACTTCCTGTTTCAGCATCTTTTATATTATCTAAAGGATTCGTTTCATCACTTGATGCATTATTTTCATCTGCTTGCCCATCTGACACCTCACCTGCAAAATCATCTACAAATTCGGATGCATCTTTATTTACTATATAATTTTCAATATACTCGTATCCTAAAAATCCTAATAATCCTATAATTGCTATAATTATTATAACTAATATTACTGTTAATAATTTACTATATTTACTTTCAAACATACTTTTTACCTCCGTAACTTCTATAATATATTATACCATATTATAATGAAAAATTAAAAGTATTTTTTAAACTATTTTTTCTCCTAATTTTGTTCCTGCAATAAGATGAAAATGTAAATGCATAACTTCTTGTCCAGCATCTCTACCACAATTTACAATTACTCTAAATCCATTCTCTTTCACTCCTTGTTCTTCTGCTATTTTATTTATTACAGTATATATTTTTCCCACTAGAATTTCATCTTCTTTTTGCATATCTATAAGAGATGCAATATGTTTTTTAGGTATAACTAGTATATGAACTGGAGCTGCGGGATTTATATCTTTGAATGCTAATATTTCATTATCTTCATATACTTTAGTAGATGGTATTTCACCTTTTACTATTTTACAAAATAAACAATTATCCATAATCTTTTCTCCTTACTTATCTATTAATATTGCTTTTATTCTTCTTACTCCAGATGAACTAGATTCTTCTTTTTTTATTTTAAACTTACCAAGTTCACCTGTATTTTTAACATGAGGGCCTCCACATAGTTCTTTTGAAACATCTCCAATAGTATACACTGTTACTATATCTGGATATTTTTCAATAAACATACACTCTGCTCCTGACTTAATTGCATCTTCCTTATTCATTTCTTCTTTTGTTACAGGTAATTTTTGTTTTATCCACTCATTTACTAAATCTTCTAATTGTTGTTTTTCTTCAGTTGTTAATTTATGGTCACAATTGAAGTCAAATCTCATTCTATCTACTGTGATATTTGAACCTCTTTGATGAGCGTCTTTTCCTATAACTTGTTTTAAAGCCGCATTCAATAAATGAGTTGCTGTATGATATTTAATAGTCACTTCATTTTGTTCTGCAAGTCCACCTTTGAATTTTACTTCTGAGCCTACTCTTGATTTTTCTTGATGCTTTTTAAATAATTCCTCAAATTCTTTTAAATCTACTTCATATCCATTTTCTATAGCAAGTTCTTTGGTAACTTCTGGTGGAAATCCATATGTATCATATAGCTTAAATACAACTTGACCAGAAATTATTTTATTTCCGTTCAATTTATTAATTTCTTTTTGAAATTCTCGTTCTCCCTTAGCTAACGTCTTTACAAATTTATCTTTTTCTTCTATAATTACTGATTTTATTATTTCTTTGTTTTTTATTAATTCTGGATACATTTCACTCAAAGTTTCCACATTTATATCAATAAGTGTTGATAATTGGTTCAATTCTATTTGTAATTTATTCATATGTCTTATCAGTCTTCTAATTAATCTTCTTAAAACATACCCTCTGTCTAAATTACTTGGTCTTCCTCCATCTGATATTATCATCATACTAGATCGTAAATGCTCTGCAACTATTCTTCTACTTTCAATAATGTTTATTTTCTGTAATTCTTCTAATTTCTTCATTACTGGTTCAAATAATTCAGTATCAAATGGTGTTTCTTTTCCTTGCAATAACATTGCCATTCTTTCTAATCCTAGCCCTGTATCAACATTTTTTTGCTTTAATTTAGTATATCCATTTTTATCTTTGAAATATTCCATAAAAACATTATTCCAAATTTCAACATACTTACCACAATCACATGAAGGTTGACAATTTTTTGAACATGCTGGTTTTCCTGTATCAAAAAACATTTCTGTATCAGGTCCACATGGCCCTTCTTCTCCTGCTATCCACCAGTTATCATCTTTTCCATAATAATATATATGATCTTCTGATATTCCAGTATTTTTCCAAGCATTAGCTGCTACTTCGTCCCTTGGGCAATCTTCATCACCTTTAAATACAGTAACTGACAATTTATCTTTTGGTATTCCTAATTCTTTTGTTAGGAATTTGAAGCTCATTGCTATTGATTCTTCTTTAAAATAGTCACCTAAGGACCAATTTCCAAGCATTTCAAAGAATGTTAAATGTCTATTGTCTCCAACTTCATCTATATCATTTGTTCTTAAACATTTTTGATAACCTGTAAGTCTTGTACCTTCAGGATGTTTCTGTCCTAATAGATATGGTACTAGTGGTTGCATTCCAGCTGTTGTAAATAATACAGATGGATCATTTTCTGGAATTAATGGTGCTGATGGAATAACTGCATGTCCATGATTTTTAAAAAAGTTTAAGTATTTGTCTCTAATCTCTATTGCTTTCATCAAATTCCTCCTTATATAACTTTTTTCATCCTTCTAATTTTTTATATTATATTTTTAATTTTCTGTTTTATCTTATCTACTAAAATTGAAGTTTTTCTTCAATCCATTTTTCAACTTCTTCAATTTTAATTCTAATTTGTTCCATGGTGTCTCTATCTCTAATTGTTACTGATTCATCTTCTAATGTATCAAAATCAACAGTTACACAATATGGTGTTCCTATTTCATCTTCTCTTCTATAGCGTTTTCCTATACTTCCCGTCTCATCATAATCACACATAAATTTTTTAGATAATCTATCATATACTTCATTTGCTTTTTCTGATAATTTTTTTGATAATGGAAGCACTGCTAATTTATATGGAGCTAATACAGGATGTAAATGTAATACTGTTCTTGTATCTCCTTCGGCAATTTCTTGTTCTTCATAAGCATTACATAAAAACGCTAACACAACTCTATCAGCTCCTAAAGATGGTTCAATAACGTAAGGAACATACTTTTCATTTGTTTCTAAATCTTGATATGTTAAATCTTGCTTTGAATTATTTATATGTTGTTTTAGATCATAATCCGTTCTATCTGCAATTCCCCATAATTCTCCCCATCCAAATGGAAATTTAAATTCAATATCAGTTGTTGCTTTACTATAAAATACTAATTCTTCTGCTGAATGATCTCTTAATCTTATATTATCCTTTTTAATTCCTAAAGATAATAACCAATTCTCACAATAATCCTTCCAATATTTATGCCAGTCTAAGTCTGTTCCTGGTTTACAGAAAAATTCTAGTTCCATTTGTTCGAATTCACGTGTTCTAAAAGTAAAGTTTCCTGGTGTGATTTCGTTTCTAAAAGCTTTACCAATTTGTGCTATTCCCATAGGAATTTTCTTTCTTGAAGTTCTAAGTACATTTTTAAAATCTACAAATATTCCTTGAGCTGTCTCCGGTCTTAAATATATCTCACTACTAGAATCTTCTGTCACTCCTTGAAATGTTTTAAACATTAAATTAAATTTTCTTATCTCTGTAAAGTTTGTATTTCCGCAACTTGGACAAGGTATTTTATTTTTGTTAATAAAGTCAGTTAATTGTTCATCTGTCATACCATCTGCTATCATATCTTTACCTTTATTATGTGCCCATTCCTCAATTAATTTATCTGCTCTATGTCTAGTTTTACATTCTTTACAATCAATTAATGGATCTGAAAATCCCCCAACATGCCCAGATGCAACCCATGTTTCTGGATTCATTAAAATTGCAGCATCCAAGCCCACAATATTTTTTTGTTCTTGTATAAACTTTTTTCTCCAAGCATTTTTTACATTATTTTTTATTTCATTACCTAATGGTCCATAATCCCATGTATTTGCTAATCCTCCATAAATTTCTGAACCAGGATAAATAATTCCTCTATTTTTACAAAGTGCCACTAGTGTATCCATTGATTTTAACATGCTCATTCCTCCTATTGTTTCATATAGTACATATTGTATTATCGTAGATAAAAAAAGTCAATATTTTTTATAAAAATCGTTGCCATTTTTTGTTTTTTATGCTAATATAATTATTATATGAAATATATATAGGGGTATAGTGTTAATGGTAGCACATCGGTCTCCAAAACCGCCTGTGAGGGTTCGAGTCCTTCTACCCCTGCCATAAAGCACTTAATTATTATATTAAGTGTTTTTATTTTTCTTTATTATTATATTTTAATATTCACTAAATCTTTATAGTCATTTTTTATTTCTCGGAGGTGATTTTATTCAACAAATTTTAAATACTTTAATTATTTTTATCATTTTTCTTGTTGTTTTTATTAATATATTTTTTATTCCAGAAATCAAAGATTTTTCTTCTTCTAATTTATCAGAAGCAAACATTATTGATTTTAATCCTGATGGTTTTGTTTGGCCAATACCTGGCTATACTCAAATTAGTTCTTATTTTGGCAAACGTGTCTCTCCTACTAATCGGAGCTTCTTCATCTCATTCTGGAGTTGATATTCCTGCACCTCAAGGTACTCAATTTATTGCAGTTGCTGATGGAGAAATTACATTTTGCCAATTTTTAGGTGCTGGAGGATATACTATAACACTTTCTTTTGATAATCTTAAAGTTAGTTACTGTCATTGTGATCCCAATTTTATTGTAAAAGTTGGTGATAAAATCAAACAAGGTCAAGTAATTCGGTCATGTTGGTCCTAAATATGTTTATGGTGTAGCACGGAAATCAATATCACGACTCTGAAGGTAAACCTACCAATGGCGCTACTACTGGATGCCATTTGCATCTAGGTATTCGTATAAATAATAATTATGTGAATCCCTTAACATATTTTTAGAAAATAGTATCATTATATTAATAACATAACTATTAATAAATTAATTTTTTATTTTTATTGATTTTTCTGACTTTTGTGTTAAAATATATATATATAATTATATAAAAGGAGATTGAAAAATGATGAAGAAAACTGTATTTTTTATAATCTTTTTAATATTAATTTTAATAACTAATATTTCTTTTGCATCTTATAGTACTGTAACTATGACTGTTGTAGAAGAACCCGTTTGTACAATTAATATTGGAGAAAATTCAAAATTTGAGAAAAAATTAATTTCAAAAGATTTAAATAACAAAGAGATAACTATTCAATTACAAGTGACTAATGAAGAAATTGTTAATAAACCTACTGGAGAAATCATTTTAGTATTGGATAACTCTGATAGTATGAATGAGGAAACCTCTACTGGTGAAATCAGAAAAAATTTAGTTTTTAATTCTGCTAAATCTTTAATTACAAATTTATTAAAAGATAATGATTCTTTAAAAATTGGTATTGTTAGTTTTTCTACAAATATAGATGCTAGTAAAGAAGGTTCTATTCAAGATGCTACTGTTGTTTCAGAGTTAAGTAATAATTCTAGTATTTTATCTAATGCTATAGATAAAATAGAAGCTAATGGGCCAAGAACAAATTTAGAATCAGGATTAACTTTAGCTAATACTCTATTTACCTCTCAAGAAAAAAACAAATATATGATTGTTCTAACTGATGGAATTCCTAATGTTGCTATTAATTACGATAAAACTTACTATTCAGATGATGTTATTAATAAAACCTGCAAATCTTTACAAGAATTATCTAATTCAGGTATTAATATTATTACAATGTTAACAGGAATTACAGATGAAAATTATGTTCCTATTACAAAGTCATTTGGTGAAATAATATCAGAAATATTTGGAACACCTTCAAATCCATCATATGGACAATTTTATTATATAACTGACGATAAAATTACTGATACAATAAGCGAAATTTATAGTTCACTAATTTCTACTGATAAAACATTTAAAAATTTAAAAATTGTTGATTATTTTCCTAAAGAAATCATAGATAATTTTGATTTTGCTTATATTTCAAGCCCAAATATTGGAAAGATTTCTGCAGAAGTAAATAAAACTACTAATTCTATTACGTGGACAATTCCAGAGCTTGCTGTTAATCAAACTGCAACAGTTCAATATAAACTAAAATTAAAAGAAAATTTTAACAGTGCGATTGTTGACAAATTATTAAAAACTAATGAAAAGGTTGATATTGACTATACAGATTTTACTGGTTCAAGTCAAACTAAATCTTCAGATATTTCACCTAAATTAAGACTTTCTGAACCACCTGCTGTATTGCCAAAAGCTGGTTTAACTACATTTATTATTGTAGGATCTGTTTTATTAATAATTTTAATCTTTTCTGGAATAAAAATATTAGTAATAAATAATAAAATTAGGTAATTAATAAAAATAGACATAATAAGATATTTAAAATTTTACTTATTGTGTCTATTTTTTATTTTATGAAACTTTTTTATTTCTTAATTCCATGGCATATTTTAATGTTATTTCATTTAATTCTCCAGATGATATTCTAGCAATTTCTTTTATTACTTCATCTTCTTCTAATAATTTTATTTGTGTTTTGGTTCTTTCTTTTTTTATGTTTTTACTTATGAAATAATTATAATCCGCAGATGCTGCTATATTTGGTAAATGTGAAACACATAATACTTGATGTTTTTTAGATATGGTTTTTAGTTTATTCGCTACTGAATTCGCTGCTCTACCACTTATTCCTGTATCAATTTCATCAAATACAAGTACTGGCATTTTATCTGATTCTGATAAAACTTTTTTTATTGAAAGCATAATTCTAGATATTTCTCCACCTGATGCTATTGTATTTAATTCTTTTTCATCTTCTCCTAAATTAGTTGCAATATAAAATTTGACATCATCTTTTCCTTCTTTTAAAAACTGATTTTCTAAATATTCTACATGAATATTTATTTTTGCATTTTTCATTTCCAATTCTTCAAGTTCTTTATTAATGCTTTTTATTAATTCTTTTGAATTATTTATTCTAATATCATGAATTTTTTCTGCTAAACTATTCATTTCACTTTCTAATTTTTGCTTTTGTTCCTTTAGTTTAAGATTATATTCTTCTAAGTTTTCTATTTTTTTTATTTCTTCTTTTATTTGTTTTTTATAATTTAAAATTTCCTCTATTGTATTTCCATATTTTCTTTTTAGTGAGTTAATTAAATTTAATCTTTCTTCTATATAATTTCTCTCTTCTTTATCAAAATAAACATCTCGTTTATAATTATTTATATCTCTTGATATTTCTTGTAATTCGTAATAACTACTCTTTAGAGAGTTTGAAGTATCTTCATATTTTTTATCTATATTTTGTATTTTTTCTAATGCTCTTATTGCCATACTAATGCTATCTATAACATTTTCTGAAATCAAATTATCTGCTTGTCCGCAAATTATTAGTTATATTTTCTGAATTTTGAAATATCTTTCTTTTGGTTTCTAATTCTTCATCTTCATTTAAATTTAAATTAGTCTCTTCTATTTCATTTATTTGATATTGTAATAAATCTAATTTTCTTTGTTTTTCTTTGTCATCTCCTAAATTTTCTTTTAGTTCTTTTCTTATTTTATTATATTCACTATATAATTTTTTATATTTATTTATTAATTGTTTTATTTTTTCACCTGAAAAGCTATCTAAATAACTTAAATGCTTTTTGCTATCTAATAAATATTGATTATCATTTTGGCCATGTATTTCTAAAAAATTTTTCATAAATTCTTTTAATTCATTTACTGTTACCATTCTGCCATTAATCTTACATATATTTTTTCCATTTAAATTTATTTCTCTAGAAACTATTATATTTCCATCTTCTGAATTTTCATAATTGGGTTCGTACATACATAACTCTACAAAAGAATTATTTTCCCCCTTTCTTATCATATCTTTTGAAAACCTTCCGCCTGATATGATTTGTAATGAGTCTATTATTAAGGTTTTTCCAGCACCCGTCTCTCCAGTTAAAACATTTAATCCTTGATTTAAATCAATACTTAAATCTTCTATAATCCCTATATTTTTTATATGCAATGTTGATATCATTTTATACCTCCAATATACTAAAAAAATGTTCGCTTTTATTGTATCTTTAATTTTTCAAATTGTCAATACTTTTTACGAACATTTTTTTCATGTATTGTTTTTCCCATAATATCATGATATAATTTAGTCAATAATATGTATTATTGTTATTATCTTCATCTAATTTATTGCAGAAAGGAGTTTTTAAAAATGACATTAAAAGAAAAATTAGATGGAAAATTACCACCTCTTTCTGATGTAATTTGGAAAGAACTTGAAGACATTTTTCTTGAAATTGCCCCTGAAGATTTATCAAAAGGTGTTACAGTAAGTGTGTACAAAAATGATATTAATTCATATTTTTGTCATAATATTGAATCTTTTGAATCTAAGGTCGGCACAAAATTTTTACAAGATTTTGATGTTGTTACTCTTAAAAAAGTCATCAACATTGCAAAGGAAAATGGTCTGAAGGTAGAAACTGTATCAGACGGTTCTCACTACAACTTCATTTATTCTCCTACTTGGAAATAAATGAGCATAACAGTTAGGTACTCTAATAATTGGAGTACCTAACTCCATTTTATTAGTAATATATTATTTCTATACAAATTCTTCAAAAACTAAATTTGCAAAATCTATACCTTTATTAGTTAGTCTAATGTTATTTAAATCAATTTCAATTAGGCCTTCTTTTACTAGTTTGTTTAATGTGTCACTATATAAAAATATTGGATTATCAATAAACTTTTCTTTAAATTTTAATATATCCACACCTTTTATCTTTCTGAAACTTAACATCATAAATTCATTTTTCTTATCTTCTAAAGTTTGTTTTTCTTCTATTGTTATATTTTTCTCATTTTTATGCTGATTAATATTCTTTATATACTCTTTTAAATTATTTGTATTTGAGAATCTTATATTATTTATATAGGAATGTGCTGCAACTCCAAATCCTATATATTCTTCTTGATTCCAACAATTAATATTATGTTTTGATTCTTTTCCCTCTTTTGAAAAATTTGAAATTTCATAATGATTATAGCCATTTAATTCCAATGTGTTTTTTACATACCAATACATATTTCTTTCTATATCTTCATTTACTAATTGTAATTCCTGTTTTTCTATTTGATTATATAGTTTTGTTCCTTTTTCTATAATTAAAGAATATACACTAATATGATTAGGATTTAATTTTATTATTTTATTTAAACTATCTTTTAAATCTTCTATTGTTTGATTTGGTACACCTAACATTAAATCAACATTTATATTTTCAAAACCGATTTCTTGTGCTAATTTATATGCATTCAAAAACTCTTTATAAGTATGTATCCTCCCTAATTGTTTTAACAATTTGTCTTGAACACTTTGTAAACCTATGCTTAATCTATTTATACCTACATCTTTATATTCTTGTAATTTTTCCTTTGTTATTGTTCCTGGATTTACTTCTATAGTTATTTCTATAGTCTTTTTTCTTGGTTCTTTAATATTTATTTTTTTATATATAGCATTCATTACTTGTTTTATATATTTACTGTCAATATAAGAAGGTGTTCCACCTCCTATATAAATTGTATTAACTAAATATCCTGAAAAATCAAATGTATTTATTTCTTTTTCTAAGCATTCTATATAACTTTCTATTTCTTTAAATTTATTTGTATAAGAAATAAAATCACAATAATTACATTTATACTTACAAAAAGGAATATGTATATATATTCCCAATTCTTTTTTATCCATATTTCACCGCCTATTATTCATTAGAAATATCAATTATTTTTTTTAATCTATAATTTACACCTGATTTTCCAACAGGCTTTTTTAGTAATTTTCCTAAATCAATTAATGCTAAATCTGGATTTTCTAATCTTAATATTGCTATTTCTTTTAAATTATCATTTAAATTATTAAATTTTCCTGTTTTTTGTAATTTTTTTATTGCTGCAATTTGCTCAATAGATGCATTTATTGTTTTATTTAAATTTGCAGTTTCACAATTTACTAATCTATTTACTTTCCCTCTCATCTCTCTTTGGATTCTAATATCTTCAAACTGCATCACTGCTTTATTAGCACCTATTAAAGCTAAAAATTTAGAAATTTCCTCTCCTTCTTTTAGATATATAGAATATCTATTTTTTGTTTTCATACTTTTACTTTTTATTCCTAATTTTTTTAACATCTGAATAATTTGATTTAGATTTTTTTCTTGTGTAAAAGTAATTTCCAGATGATATTTATTTTTGGGATTATTAATAGACCCTGATCCTAGAAATAATCCTCTTATAATGGCTTTTATATTTTCTTCTTTTTTCTCATTTTGTAATTCTTCTTTTATTAATATTTCTCCATTTTCACAATTAATAAACGATTCTACATCTTTTATTTTTAACTTTATTATAAAAGTTTTTCCGATTTATATCTATACTATGATTAATATTTAAATTAGATAATAATTTAGAAAAACGATTAATATTATAATCACTTTCGGTTGAAAATTTTATATTATTTTTCCCTAATATATCTATATTTCCTGAAATCAAGTATCCTATTAATTCATATTTTACCATTTCTTTATTTGATAATTTATTATTTTTATTTAGCTCTTGTTTTATTTCAGATGAAAAAGACATTTCTTTTCACTCCTTCTAGTTTAACTTAGTTATAATAACTCTGTCATTTCCATATAAATCTTTTTTACAATACGTATCGACATACTTTTCTTCATTTTCTATAAGTTCTATTACGTCTATTTTCTGATCATATCCTATCTCTAAACATAAAAATCCTTTAAATTTTAGGTATTCATCACTTTGTTTAATTATTTTTCTATAAAAATCTAATCCATCATATCCGCCATCTAATGCCATTATAGGTTCATTTTGTACTTCCTTATTTAATGTTTTTATAATATCTCTTTTTATATAAGGTGGATTTGATACAATAATATCATATTTTTCTTTTCTCACTTTTTCAAATAAATTAGAATTTATAAAAGTAATTTGATTCTCTACTTCATTAGTTTTAGCATTTTTCTTTGCAATACTTAACGCTTTACTATTTATATCTACTGCTGTTATTTCACTATTTTCTATATATTTTGCAAGTGAAATAGCTATTGCTCCGCTTCCTGTACATAAATCTAATATCTTTTTTGCATTTATTTTCTTTGCAATAGAAATTACTTCTTCTACTAAAATTTCTGTATCTGGTCTTGGTATTAATACATCTTCACTTACATAAAAATTCATTTTCATAAATTCTTGCATATGTGTAATATGTTGAAGTGGTATACCATTTATCATTTTTTTTATTCCCTTAAAATAATTTACTTCTTGTCTTAAGGTTAAAGGTTCATTATCATAAACTAATAAATATTGTCTAGGTTTATTTAATATAAATTGCATTAAAAGTCTAGCTTTAAGCTTAGGTTCTTCAATTCCATTTATTTTTAAATCAATCATTCCTTTTTTTATAGTTTCTTTTATTGTCACATTACACACTTCCAATCACATTTTAATAAATTTTATGTGCTTTTATTCTCTATATTTTAAGAATATTTTATCATTTCCTTATTACTATTGCAAGAAAAATAAAAAGAAATGTCTCCTGTTTAATACAGAAAACATTTCAAGTTCATAAGTCAACTTATATAATTAAAATTATTAATCAAGTATTAATAATTTTCTATTTTATTTTTACTCTTCAAATAACCTTTTAAAGTCTTCTTCTTTAATTTTTTCTTTTTCTAATAGAGTTTGAGCAATTAAATCTAGTTTGTCTCTATGTTGTTTTAATAATTCTATTGCATTTTTATATGCTGTATCTATTAATGTTTTTACTTCTAATCCTATTTTATCTCCTATATCTTCACCAAACAATTGCATTTCATATGGTTCTTTTCCTTGAAAATCAATTGGTCCTAATTTATCACTCATACCATATTTAGTTACCATGTCTTTTGCAATTTCAGTTGCAACTTCTATATCATTACTAGCTCCTGTTGATATGTCATCTAATACTAATTTTTCTGCTGCTCTTCCACCAAGCAGTGCAATTAATTTTTCTTCCATTTCTGTTTTAGAAATGTAATATTTATCTTCATCAGATTTATACATTGTGTATCCACCAGCTACACCTCTTGGAATAATTGATATTTCTTTTACATCTGTTTGTGTTGGTAAATATCTACTTACTACAGCATGTCCTGCTTCATGATATGCAGTTAATTTTTTATCTTTATCTGAATATGTTCTAGTATGTTTTTCTAATCCTACTGTAACCTTCTTAACTGCTTCTTCTATATCAATATTTTCTATATCTTCATGCCTATTTTTTGTAGCTATAATTGCTGCTTCATTTAAAATATTTTCTAATTCTGCTCCTGTAAATCCTGCTGTATCTTCTGCTATACTTTCTAAGTTTACTGTTTCTGATATCTTCTTATTTTTTGCATGAATTTTTAATATTTCTAATCTTCCTTTTAAATCTGGAATTGGTATTGTAATTCTTCTATCAAATCTTCCTGGTCTTAATAATGCTTTGTCTAGCATCTCTGGTCTATTTGTCGCTGCTAAAACTATTATTGTTTCTTCTGTACTAAATCCATCCATTTCTACTAATAACTGATTTAATGTTTGATTATTTTCTGTCTCCGCTCCACTATTTGATGTTCTTCTAGAGCCTATCGCATCTATTTCATCTATAAATACAATACATGGTGCTAATTTTCTTGCTTTCTCAAATAACTTTCTAACACGTGATGCTCCAAGTCCTGCAAACATTTCTATAAATTCAGACCCACTCATTGATATAAAAGGTACATCTGCTTCTCCAGCAATTGCCTTTGCTATTAATGTTTTTCCAGTTCCTGGTTTACCATATAATAACACTCCTTTTGGTACTCTTGCCCCCATTTTAGCAAATTTTTCTGGTCTTTTCAAAAAATTTACGATTTCTACCATTTCTTCCTTTTCTTCATCAAGACCTGCTACATCATCAAATTTTACCTTTGTATTTCTTTCTGTATCATCATATACTTTCCCTTTTTCACCTAATCCTTGCATTTTAAATATCATTATAAATAATGCAAGCATGATTGCTGTTGGTAAAAATGATACTATCATACTTGGAATTTGTGCTAATACATCTTTAGGTTTTTGTATTAATTCAATCTCATTCCCTTCTGCCACTTTTGATTGTACTAACTCCATAAAGCTTTCTACTTCTGGTACTATTGATGTTTTTTCTTCTTCTATATTTTTAATCTTCACTTTTACTGTAGTACTACCTGTTTTCATTTCTATTTTTTCTATATTACCATAAGATAATTCTTTTATTAAATCTGTGTATGCTAATGTTTTTTCTTCTTTGCTTTGATTATTCTTTATAATTAATAATGTAGCTATAACTATTATTGCTATTAATAACATTATTATTATTGTTATTAATCCTAATTTTTTATTTTTCTTGTCTCTATTTTTTTTGTTGCCTTTATTCATTTAAATTTCTCATCCTTTCTAAATGGGACTATGCATTTGAGCCTTCTGGTTCCACTCCTAATTTTCCTTTTTCTTCTTTCTTTTCATCTTTAGATTTTTGCTTACCTGTTTTTCCTTCTTTTTCTTCCTTTTTCTTTGGAGCATTTTTCTTAGTCGATGTTTTCTTTTGTGTACCTTTATTATCTGTTTTCTTATCCTTTTTTTCTTCTTTTTTATCATTTGATTTATTATTCTTTTTTGTTTTAGTTTCATTTTGTTCATTTTTACTTGTTTCTTTTTTATCAGATTTTTCCTCTTTTTTATCTTCTCTATTCTCTTCTACATCTTTTTTTATTGTTTTTTCTTCTTCCTTTATTTTCATTAATTCTAACTGTTTTTTTATAAAATCAGTTTTTAGTATTAATATTGCTGCAACTAAATATATTGCTGCTACTGAAATATACATCACTTGGAAATATTCCATATTGAATTTAATAAATATATTTATTAGTATATATATCATATTTAATATTACAGATAGAGTTATTGCATAAACTGACATGTTAAATATTGCAACATAACGCATTTTTATTCTTGCCAGTAATGTTGTTATATATCCAAAAGCACTTAATAGTACTATATTTGATATTGTTGTCAAAAAATAAATAATAAATGCATATACAAAAATCATTAAAAATATACTTAAATATAAAGATAATATTTGTGTACTATTAGCATAATGTATTACATCTTGTTTTGAAAATTCATTTATTTTCATTTGATCAAAAGCTTCTTTATATGAATAACTTATTGTTCCTGCAACAGAAAAATTTTTTATAATAACTTTATCTTTTAAAATTACTATTCCTTCACCATTTTCTGTAACTTCATTTATATACTTATTTATTTGTGCTTCTTCTTCTGTTTTTGTGTCTACAATAATCTTTCCTATATAAGATTCATTGATATTTATTTTTTCTTCAGATAACACTTCTAATTTTCCATCTTTATATGAAAATTCAGGAAACTCTTTTTCTATATAATTAACACCCTCTTGTATTATACTATTTATATGATATAGTGTACATATACAAACTATAAAAGTAAGTATTGCTACTATCTTTACTAAATATCCTATAGCTCTTTTAAATCCTTCTGCTGCCATATCTGGATATTTCTCTATTTTACTAATTGAATACCAAGCTTGTTTAAAAAATTTTAACTTCGTTATTTCTTCATTTTTTTCTTCCATCATCTATACTCCCTTCTAATATCACTACTTACAAATTTAGGATTTATATTTATTTTTGCTTTATCACCTATTTTTATATTTTTATTAGTTATATCACATATTAAATGATATGTTCCAACTCTTCCCAACACTTTACATTGCTTATCGTTTATAGTTATAAAAATATTTTTCTTCTTAAAAAAATCTTTTATATCTCTTACGATATACCTTAATTTATCTATTATTCTAAACATGTCTTTACTATTTGATACGTTTACTCCATCCATATAACCGCATGGAATTATTGCTATTATAGTTTTATTTTTAGTCTTATATGTATTTGAATATCCAATATTAAAATTTTTAGGTAATTGTTTTATTTCTACTACTTTTGATTCTAAATATGCAAGTTTTTTTAAGCCTATATTATTATTAAATGAAAGCCTACCTAAAAATGCTGATCCTATTCTTACCGCATTTAAATGCATATAAGGATATTTTAAAAATGCTGAAGAATTGCATATATGAAGTATTCCTGTTTTTATTTTATTTTTTTGTAGTATTCCTATTGTATCTATAAATCTTTCAAATTGTTTTTTTGTATATTTTTCATCATAGAAACTAATAGAAAAATGAGAAAAAGTTCCTTCAATTTCTATATTTTTAATTTCTTTTAAAACTTCTATCATCTCTTCTGTATTGCTGTATATAAAACCATATCTACCAAACCCTGTATCAATTTTTAAATGTGCTCTTATTTTTTTATTTTTTTCTGATGCAACTTTTTCTGCAACTATTACATCTGCTTTAGAACCTATTGTTATTATTATATTATTTTCTATTAATGTTTTTACATCTTCTTCTATAGCTGTTGAAGATAGCATTAAAATTTCTTCTTTTATCCCTGCTTTTCTTAATTTTACTGCTTCATCTATAGTTGATACTGCAAAAAATGAGATACCATTATCTATTAAAAATTTAGTATATTCTACTAATCCCAAACCATATGCATTCCCTTTTACAACAGCAATAATTTTTAATTCATTTCCATTATCATCTTTCCCACTTTTTTTAGAAAATTCTTTTATTTTCTCAATGTTATGCCTTAAATCTTTTTTATTAATTACTATGGTATTCAATTTAACTACTCCTTATTACTTTACTATTTTTCTCTTTATTTGTCTTATTGTTCTAAATGCTTTTTCTGAAAAACGATACATTTTATATTTTATTGGTTTAAATGGCATATAAATTTCTCCAATAAATTCTGTAAATGTTGCTCCAAATCCTTGTTTAAACCTATATAATCCATATTGTGGATGATTTTTATCTACTACACCTGATACTCCTCTAAAGTCATACACATCATCTTTTCTTTTTATAGCCATCTTTATCATTTCCCATTGTAATAAATAGTTTGGCATTAAATTACGATTATTATTACTACTTGCACCATACAAATACCATGTTTTATTTCCATAAAAAATTGGTATTACTCCAGATATTGGCTTGTCCTCATAATATGCAATAAGAATTTTCATATGTTCAGGTTCTAAACAATCATACATTTTTTCAAAATATTCTAATGGTCTTATTATAAACCCATCTCTTGCTCCTGTTTCTATCATTATTTTATGAAAATCTTTTAGGTCTTCTTTTGTACCTTCTTTTACTGTAACACCTTTTCTTTCTGCCAAACGAATATTATATCTCCATTTTTGCTTAAAACCTGCCATAATTTCTTCTTCTGTTTTGTCTTTAATGTCTAATCTAAATACATATCTTGGCTGTATTTCATCTTTAAAGTCTTTAGCATCATCTTTTATTTTATATCCTAGATTTGAAACAATGTTTCTGAAATCCTGATCACTACTTAAAATATCTGGTTCAATTCTTAAAACTATTGCATTATATTTTTTCGCAAGTTCTTTTGCTCCATCTGTTAATTGTTTCATAACAGTTATATCATGAATATCACATACAGGTCCCCTTGATGCATACATTATATTTCCAAAAATAGGCATCTTTCTAATCCATACACATAATGAACCTATTATCTTTTTATTATCATCTTCAGCAAGTATCACTTCTGGTTTCCAATTAGGCTTTTTAACCTCTGCCCACTCCAATGATTGTTGAAAATTACATCTTTCATTTTTTTCTAAAAATTCTTTATATTCTTTTTTTGATTCTTCACTATTTACGAATCGCATTTTCTTCCTTCTTTCTCTTTATTAATTATTATTTACAATATAAACGTATTTTACACTAAATCACAAAATTTTACAAGTATTCCTATTAAATATGTTATAAAGATATTTTAGGTTTTTAAACATATATTATATTCTATTGATAAATATTATATTAAAAGTATTTGTCATAATTTTATTTTACTTAGTTAATTATGTATCTTTTATATTTTCATTGATTTTGACAAATACATAAAAATCTCTTTATTATGCAGATATTATAAAATATATATTTTTTTAAAAATTTATTATATTTTTATTGATTTTTATAATTTATTGTTCTATACTTCTTAAAAAAAAATAAGTAAATATAATTTTTTTATTTTTAATTTAGAATATTATTAGAGGTGTTGTATGAAAAAAAGACAAGAAGTATATGATTTATATTGGTATTTTGCTTTTGAAAGACAAAATATATTTTGGAAAAAGATTAATGGTGCCCCTGCTCCTTGGACTGATGATCCTATTTTACAAAAATACAAATTTTGTAATAGTTATAGAGTTAATGATAGAGTTAGTCAATATTTATTAAAAAATGTTATATACAATGGTACAAAATATTCTGATGAAGATATTTTATTTAGAATATTATTATTTAAATTATTTAATAAGGAATCTACATGGGAACTACTATTAAATAATTTTGAAGATATTACCCTAAAAACATTTAATATAAAAAAATATTCTAAATTCTTAGAAAGTGCTATATCAAATAACATTAAAATATATAACGATGCTTACATAAGTTGTGCTAATAAAGCTTTTGGATATAAAAGAAAACATGATAATCATTTGGCATTATTAAATAAAATGTTTAATACTGATAAAATACAAAACGAAATTATTAAGTGTAAAACTATGAAAGAAGCTTTTTATATTCTTAAAAATTATCCTTTAATTGGTAATTTTATGGCTTATCAATTAGTAACTGATATTAATTATAGTGAAGTTGTAAATTGGCAAGAAAATGAATTTACAATAGCTGGACCAGGATCACTTAGAGGCATTAAAAAATGTTTTATAGATAAAGGTAAAATGAGTAATGAAGATATTATTAGATATATGTATGAACATCAAGATGAAGAATTTAAAAGACTTAATTTGCCTTTTAAGAAAATTGGTAATAGAAAATTACAACTTATAGATTGTCAAAATATATTTTGTGAATTAGATAAGTATTGTAGAAAGGCATTTCCTAATTTGAAATCAAATAGAAAAAAAATAAAGAAAAAATATATTCCTAAAAAAAATAAAATAGAATATATATATCCTCCTAAGTGGAATATTTAAAATACAGTTTGTGTAAAATTTAATTTTCTCACAAGCCTACCTACTATAAATTTTAGCATAACATCAAAACTTTAAATTACTTAAGGCAAACAAAAAAATCAACCAGTTTAATTCTGATTGATTTTGTATCTACTGTTTATAACATATAAGTCATTGGTTAGAGTGTTCTTATGGGATTTTTCAAGAAAAGTTGAAAAATCAATAATTACACGATGTATTAAAAAGTATTTTTATCAAAAAATTGTAATTTGTGGTTTTTGTTTTACTTCTATATCATTAACTTTATTTACATTTTTCAATAAATTCTTTAAATAAGT
>CANRCM010000005.1 GCA_947629085.1 uncultured Clostridia bacterium | reverse complement strand
ACGGGCTATTATGTTAGCACAGTAGGATTAAATGAAGCAACTATTAGAAAATATATAAGAGACCAAGAAAAGGAAGATGTACTAGAAGATAAATTAACTAAGAGAGAATATCATAACCGTTTTAAGGGTTTGCTACAGTAGTAAATGCGTAAAGGTTTGAAAGGAGTGAAAGCCAGCACCTTTAGGTGCTGCAACATTATATGCCCTTATAGGGCAAGTGAAAACCACCCGTTTTACGGGTGGTTATGATTTTTAATTACATTGATTCACTAAAGAAATTATATTCTTGGCCGATAGTAGTTTTAGTCTTATAAGAATATCCATTATAAATTCCACCATTATTATCATCTAAATTAACATCAAGTTTCATATTATAAGAAAATTTTTTATTTAAATTATTTACAATATGAATGGTAAAGTTCAAAGAATAATTTATATCATCTAAACTAATATTAGATTCTTTTAGAACTTTTCCATTAAAAGAAAGAGTAGATGAATCATTAGATATAGAATAATTTGTTAGAATATCTTTATTTAAATATCCTAAATTAATAGGATTTGAACAATCTGTAAAAAATGTTGGTTTTTCATAATCGTTACTTTCGTTTTGTTGATTTGTATTTACTATATTAAAATCAATTCTATTATTTATTGGCATCTCAATATCTACAAATTTAGCAAAATTTAAAGGATTTTTATAATTTAGTATTTTAGCACCTTTATCTAATTTTGATGACATTACAATATTATCAATATATAAATTTTTAACTGTATTTTCATCAGTTAATTCGGAACTAGAATTGCTATTGTCAATATAAATAGCTAAATCTGAATATTGACAAATACTGACATCGCTTAGAGATTGGTCTTTAGAATTATCAATTGCATTTGCACTGCTATATAATAATATTTTTTGGATACTGAAAATTGCATTTTCATTACTATCAGAAATTTCTATCATTTGGTTTGTAAAATTATTTTTTGCAAGAGATTTAGATAGTATAAAGTTATAATATATTAGCAAAATAATAAAGGATAGAATGATTAATATTACAAAAGCAAGTTTGGCATTTTTTATTTTAAAATTTATTTTTTTCATATTCACTCCTTATATAATAAAATTAAAGTCTATTATATAACAATTCCATATAAGAATATACTTTAGTATGCCAATTTTGATCAGAAGCATACCTAGTATTTACTCCAGATAAAGTAGGCCCATTATAATACCAACCAGAAGCTGTTTCTCCATCATAAATTTTTGTACCAGATGGATTTAAATAGTATTTAACTAATGATTTTGCAACAGTTTCTATACCTTCTGAATAATCTGAAAATTCCATTGAAGATTCATAAGGAGAACTATCATAAGAACCATATCCAAATAAATTTTTCTTATCTTTAGCAATTTGAGAAGTTCCCCATCCACTTTCGTGAATAGCTATTGATGCTAGAAAAATTCCATTTATATTATATTTTTTATCTATATTATAAAATGTTTGATAATTGTTTTCAAATATTCTATTAGTGTCATCTGATAAACCTGTAAATATTTTCTTATAATCATTTAGTGTCAATCCACTAGATTTGTTCAATTCCATATTTATATTAACTTTAAGTAAAAGTCTTTGAATTCTATTTTTTTCAATTATACTTGGTGTTGAATAAGAAGATGTTAAGTTAGAAGTTTTTACATATCCTTCTATTCCATCAAAAGAAACTTTAGCTATTTCTTCACTAGGAAGTTCAATTAATTTAACATCTATACTTTTTTTAACTTCTGCAATATTAGCAGAATTATCTTCAGTAGTTTCTTTTATATTAGCAGTATCAACAAAATACATTGTATCTCCTATATGTACTTTATGTTTGGCTAAGAAATCTGATGTACCAATAGTTATCAATTTAGGTGTGGGTTCTTCCAATACTTCTTTTGATAGAATGATTTCTTCTACAAAATCACCATTTTCAAAAGTTTTAATAACAGTTACTTTATCTTTTCCTAAAATACCTTCTTGAGTAACTATTTCTTCTCCTTTTGGTAAGATAGAAGAATCTGTATATGTAGTTCCAAATTCAACTTCACGTTCTTCTGTAGCTTGTTCCTTTACACGATCCATATCAGTATTTTCAGAAATAATATTTTGCATATTCAAACTATGCCTATTAAGTTCATATTCTGATACTTGATCAATAACTTCTTCTCTTGCATAACTTTTAGTAAATGAAGAATCTTTTGGAAAAAACAATCCCATAGAAATAACTAAAAAGCTAAGACCAATAATAATATGAGAAAGTTTTAAATCATCTGATTTATAAAAAGTTTTACTTTTTACAGCTTGGTCATTAAAATTAAAAGTTACAGTATTTCCTATTGATTGAGAAGATCTAAATTCATTAGTATTTTGGTCTGAATTAGAAGACTGCTGCATAGCTTGTAATTCCTTAAATACATCTGATAAATTTCTATTTTTATAGTCATAAGAATTTCTATTTTTTGACATATTCTTATTTACTCTCTTTCTAAATATATTAATACAACATTATTATACAATAATAATTTGGTTATGTCCATAAATTTTATTAAAAAAATCTTGGTATTAAATGGCACAAAGTAGTAAGTAAGTAAATATGTTATTTAACAAGTAAAAATTATTGCAAAATTTGTAAAATAGTATATAATATAAGTGCAGAAGTAAATAAAGAAGAAAAGAGGTGAACGTGTGAAAATGTTAGAACAAGCAGAAAAAAGTATAGGATACAAATTTAAAAATAAAGAATTATTAAAAACTGCATTTACACATACATCATATGCATATGAAAATAAAGTAGAAAGCAATGAAAAAATGGAATTTTTAGGAGATAGCATTTTAGAATTTGTATCAAGTGAATATATTTATAAGAACCACAAAAGATTAAGAGAAGGAGAAATGACTAAAGTTAGAGCAACAGTAGTATGTGAAAATAGTTTGTATAAAGTTGCAAAATTGCATAATTTTAGTGATTTCTTATACCTGGGAAAATCAGAAATGAAAACAGAAGGGTATAAAAGACCAGCCATACTTGCAGATAGTGTAGAAGCAGTAATTGCAGCAATATTTTTAGATGGAGGAATAAAACCAGCTAGTCAATTTATTATAGAAAATTTAAAAAAAGAAATAGAAATAGCTAGTAAACATGTAGGAGATAAAGATTATAAAACAGTACTTCAAGAAAAACTTCAAGTTAATGGTGAAGTAAAGATAGAATATGAGACTTTAAGTGAAACAGGACCAGATCATGATAAAACGTTTGAAGCGGAAGTGTCATGTAATGGCAAAGTATTAGCATTAGGAAAAGGGAAAAGTAAAAAATTAGCTCAAATGGAAGCTGCAAGAAAAGCCTTAGAAAATTTAAAATAGAAAAGAGGATAAATATATGGATAAACAATATATAATACCTATATTTGTACCACATTTAGGTTGCCCGAATGATTGTATATTTTGTAATCAAAAATCAATAAGTGGTCAAAAAAAGAATATAACAAAAGAAGAAGCAAAAAAAATAATTGATGATTACCTAAAAAGTATAAAAGATGAAGATGCACAAATTGAAATTGCATTTTTTGGAGGAAGTTTTACAGCAATAGAAAAAGAACAACAAGAAGAACTATTACAAGTAGCATATGAATACATAAAAGAAGGAAAAGTAAAAAGTATTAGAATTTCTACAAGGCCAGATTGTATAGATAAGGAAACTTTAAAAAGATTAAAAAAATATAAAGTAAAAACAATAGAATTAGGAGTACAATCTGCAAATGATTATATATTGAAAAGATCTAATAGAGGACATACTTTTAATGATGTAAAAAAAGCATCTCGATTGATAAGATGGAATGGATTTAAATTAGGTCATCAAATGATGGTAGGACTTCCAGAAAGTACAAGAATAGATGAAATAAATACAGCTAAAGCATTGGTAAAATTAAAACCTAAAATGGTAAGAATATATCCAGTTTTAGTCGTTAAAAATACTAAGTTAGAAGAAGAATATAAAAAGGGAATATATGAACCATTATCAATAGTACAAGCTGTTGAAGTATGCAAAGAGATAGTTAGAATATTTGCAGATAAAAAAATAGATATAATAAGAATTGGTCTACAAAATACAGACGAAATATCAGAACCAGAAAATAAAAAAAGTGAAGTAATAGCAGGACCATATCATCCAGCATTTAGGCAATTAGTAGAATCAGGGATGTGGTATGATTCAATAGTAGGAAAAATTAAAAAATTAAATGTTAAAGTAAAAGAAGTTGAAGTTAGTGTCAACCCAATAGACAGTAATAATGTTATAGGACATAAAAAAGAAAATGTAAAAAAATTAAAAGATACATATGATGTTGACCTGATTTTAAATCAAAATAAAGCTATTAAACAAGGAAAATCCAAAATTGAAATAACAAAAACATACACAAACTGAAAATAAAAATATGATTTATACTATTATTAATTATAAATGTAGTTAATTTTGAATCAAATATAGAAGAATAAGATTATAAAAGTAATTTTAAATACTTACATTTACAAGTTTATTTAAAAATTAATAAAGTAAAATGTTCTAATATATTCTTTAGAATTAGATAAATTTGTATAAATCACCTTTATTTTAGAGATACTATGATAAAGGTGATTTTATTTATGTATTTAGAAGAAAAATTTAATATAAAAAAATTAATACTTGGAATATTAGGAACAATCTTAGGATCTTTTATTATGGCAATAGGTGTAGCATTGTTTTTATTACCAAATCAACTATCATCAGGAGGAGTATCAGGTATTGCAACTATTACTTACTATTTATTTAATATACCGATGGGAAGAATGATATTAATTATCAATGTTCCCTTATTTTTATTTTCTGTTTTTAAAATAGGAAAGAGTTTTTTTATAAAATCATTAATTGGAACAATTAGTTTATCTTTTTTTATTGATTTTTTAGAATCATGGAAACCTGTTACGCAGGATAGATTTCTTGCATGTGTATATGGTGGAATAATAATTGGTATTGGTACAGCGATAATATTAAAATCAAATTCTTCAACAGGAGGAAGCGATTTAGTAAGTTATTTAGCAAAAATATATAAACCCAATACAAGAAATAGCAATATAATTATGATATTTGATATTCTTGTGGTAGCAGTAAATATAATAGTCTTTAGACAAATAGAAATAGGTCTATATTCAGCTATTGCGATTTATTTAATGGGGAAAATTGTAGATATTCTTTTTGAAGGAATATACTTTACGAAATTAATTATGATAGTTTCTGATAAAAGTGAAGAAATATCTAAAAATATTGAAGAAAAAATACAAAGAGGAACAACAGGATTATATGGAAAGGGAATGTATACAAATAAAGACAAGCTAGTTTTAATGTGTGCAGCTTCAAGAAGAGATGTAGCAAGAATAAAAACAATTGCAAGAAAAATTGATCCGTATAGTTTTATTATTATAACTAACTCAAGAGAAGTAGTCGGGTTAGGATTTAAAAAAACATAAAAAATGTTAAAAGATATAAAAAAACACACAATAATATGATATAATATTAATAGAATAAAATAATAGGAGAGATAAAGTGCAAGAACAAGAATATATATTAGAAAATCTAGATTCATTTGAATTAAAAGATATATTTGATTGTGGACAATGTTTTAGGTGGAATATCAGAAAAGATGGAAGTTATACAGGAGTATTTAGAAATAATGTTTTAAATGTAAAAAAAGAAAATAATAAGATTATTTTTAAAGGAATATGTGAGGAAGAAATACAAAAAACTGTAAAAGAGTATTTTGATTTAGATCGAGATTATAATGAGATAAAAGAAAGATTATCTAATATAGATAAAAATATAAAAACAAGTATCCAATATGGTCAAGGTATACGCATTCTAAATCAAGAATTATGGGAAACAATTATCTCATTTATTATATCTGCAAATAATAACATACCAAGAATAAAAAGTATTATAGAAAGATTATCTAAAAAATATGGTAATGAAATAGAATATCAAGGAGAAAAATATTATACATTCCCTACAGCTATGGAATTAAAAAATGTTAGTATAGAAGAATATAGAAGTTTGGGCTTAGGATTTAGAGACATAAGATTATATGAAACAACAAAAATGATATTAGATAAAAAAGTAGATCTAAATGAATTAAAAGAAAATCCTAATACTAATGAAATAAAAGAAAAATTGCTAACATTATCAGGTGTAGGACCAAAGGTTGCAGATTGCATTTTATTGTTTTCAGAATTAAAGAGATTTGAAGTTTTTCCAATAGATGTATGGGTGAGAAGAGTAATGAATGACTTATATATTAAACAAGAAGATGAAAACAAAGTTAGTAAAAAACAGATAGAAAAACTAGCAAATGAAAAATTTGGAAATCTAGCTGGTCTTGCTCAACAATATTTATTTTATTGGAGAAGAGAAGCTTAAAAACATAACAGTATGAAATTATAATTTAAATATGAACTTATGACAAATATAGATTTTATAATAAATATGAATTATAAAGTCAATATTTGTTTTTTTATGCCAATTCTATACAAAAAATATTTGTAATATGTTATAATAAGCATGAAAATCATGAAAGGGGGGTTGTTCATGGGGTTAAGAATTATTTATGGGAAACCAGGAAGTGGAAAAAGTAGCTTTTGTTTTTCAGAAATATCTAAATTAATAGATAAAAAAAATAAAATATATATCATTACACCAGAACAATTCTCTTTTACTGCGGAAAGAAAATTAATGGATTGCATAAAGTCAAAGTCTGTAATAAATGCTGAAGTCGTTACATTAAGCAGAATGGCCTATAGAGTTTTAGCAGAAGTAGGAGGGCAGAATAAAAATAATCTTTCAAAATGTGGTAAAGCAATGCTTATATATTCTATATTGAATAAATATAAACAAGAATTAAAATTTTTAGGAAAATCTGATGAAAATGTAGATTTAAGTATGACAGCACTTACAGAATTTAAGAAACATGGAGTAACTGTAGAAAATTTAAAAGAAACAATAGAGAATATAGAAGATACATACTTAAAAACTAAACTATCTGATATGAGCCTTAT
Source organism: uncultured Clostridia bacterium (assembly GCA_947629085.1). Taxonomy (GTDB): domain Bacteria; phylum Bacillota; class Clostridia; order TANB77; family CAG-508; genus CAG-269. The sequence goes on along the minus strand of CANRCM010000005.1, from coordinate 28,052 downwards.
ATATGAAAAATTTCAAGAAAAAATTATTAATAATTATATTGAAGAAACAGATCTTTTAACAATACTTGCAAATTCTTTAAAAGAAACAGATTTAGTAAAAGATAGTATAGTTTATATAGATGAATTTTCAGGATTTACATATCAAGAATATCAAGTTATAAAAGAACTTATAAGACATACAAAGCAAGTAAATATTACAATTTGTACAGATAATTTAAATGTAAATACAAATCCAGATAAAGATATTTATTATTCAAATAAAATAACACTATCAAAAATATTGGATTTGGTAGAGGAAAATGAATTTAAATTAGAAAAACCGATAGAATTAAATGAACAATATAGATTTAAAACTAAAGAATTAAAACATTTAAGTGAGAATATTTATAATATTAAACCCACAAAATATAGACAAAAAGTGGAAAACATAGAGTTGTTTTTAGCTAAAAATGAATATTCAGAAATAGAAGAAATTGCAAAAAAAATAAGAAAATTAATTAGAGAAGAAAAGTTAAGATATAGAGATATTTGTATTATTACAAAAAATATAGGAAAGTATGCTTCTTTAGTTAGAGCTATTTTTAATAAATATGAAATACCTGTATTTATTGATGAAAAAAGAGATTTAAACCAAAATGTTATAGTACAATATATTTTATCAATATTAGAAGTGTTAAATAGAAATTTTTCTCAAGAAGCTATATTGAGTTATATAAAATTAGGATTTATAGAAATTGAAAACGACGATATATTCAAATTAGAAAATTATTGCACAAAATGGGGTATTAAACAAAGTAAATGGAAAAAAGAATTTATTTATGAAATAGACAATGAAGATAAAAAACATGAAATAGAAAGATTAAATGAATTAAGAAAGCAAATAATTGATCCATTATTAAAATTACAAAACAAAATAAAACAGAAAAAAACTGCAGAAAATATAACAAAAGCAATATATTCGTTTTTACAAGAACAAAATATAGAAGAAAAGATAATAAAAAAGATAGAAGAATTAGAAGATAAAGATTTATTAGATTTATCGAGTGAATATAAAACAAGTTATAAGATAGTATTAGACATCTTAGATGAAATCATAAAAATATTCAATCAAGAAAAAATGACAATAGATGAATATAGTAAAATAATAAAAATAGGATTAAAAAATAGTGGATTAGGAAAAATTCCTTGTACACAAGATGAAGTAATTTTTGGTGATGTAGATAGATCAAGAACTCATAAAGTAAACACATTATTTATAGTAGGATTAAATGATGGAGTTTTTCCAACTGTTAACAAAGACGAAGGTTTTTTTAATGATTCAGATAGAGAAAAGCTAAAAGAAAATAAAATTGAATTAGCAAATGGAATAAAAGATAAATTATATGAAGATAATTTTAATATTTATAAAGTATTTACAACGGCTGAAAATAGAGTATATTTATCTTATATATCATCAGATAGTGAAGGAAAATCTTTAAGGCCATCAATATTTATAGGAAAAATAAAGAAGATATTTCCAGAATTACAAGAAAAAAGTGATGTGATTTCAAAGCAATATGATATTATAAATGATATAGTTACATATGAAGAGTTAATAGAAAATATAGCAAAATTAAAAAATGAAGAACAAATTGAAGAAATTTGGTATCAAATTTACAATTATTATAAAAATCAAAACTATTGGAAAACAAAACTAAATGAAGATTTAGAAGGATTATATTATACTAATTTACCAAAAGAAATTAAAAAAGAAAATATAGATAAATTATATGGAAATACATTAAAAACAAGTATTTCAAGACTAGAAAAATATAGAAGTTGTCCATTTTCATATTATTTACAATATGGATTAAGATTAAAAGAAAAAGAACAATTAAAAATTCATACCTTTAACACAGGATCATTTATGCATGAAACTATTGATGAATTTTTTGAATATGTAAAGCAAGAAAACTTAAAATTAGTAGATTTAAAAGAGGAAAATATATACAAAATAGTTTCTACAATAATAGACGAAGAATTGAACTTAGAGAAAAATAAAATATTTACGATAACTGCTAAATATAAAATTTTAGTGACAAGACTAAAAAAAATTGTTAGTAAAGCACTTAAATATATTATTGAAACTATTATATACAGCGATTTTAATATAGAAGGTACAGAAATATCATTTGATAGAAAAGGAAAATATAAACCTATTATATTAAAACTTGAAGATGGTAAAGAAATAGAGATAACAGGAAAAATTGATAGAATTGATACTGCTAATAATAAAGATGGTAAATATTTAAGAATTATAGATTACAAATCATCTGCTAAAAATATAGACTTAAATGAGGTTTATGCAGGATTACAGATACAATTATTAACATATACAGATGCAGTATGTAAGCAAGAAGATATAATACCAGCAGGAATATTTTATTTTTCACTCTTAGAACAAATGATAAAAGCAGAAAAGAAAATGGACGATGAAGAAATAGAAGAGTTAATAAGAAAAAATTTTAGAATGAAAGGTCTAATTATTGCAGATGTTAAAATTATAAAAATGAATGATAATACATTAAAATCTGGAAGTTCAAAAATAGTACCAGCAGCTATAACTACAACAGGATCTGTAAATGAAAAATGGACAAATGGAGTAAAATCAGAAGAATTTACAATTTTACAAGAGTATATTTATAAAACCATTAAAGATATTTCAGCAGAAATATTAAGAGGGAAAATAGATTTAAAGCCATATTATAATAAGGGAAAAACTCCATGTGAATATTGTGAATATAAAGCTATTTGTGGATTCAACCCAAGACAGAATAATAATTCTTATAATTATATAGACCAAAAACCGAAAGATGAAATTTTAATTAAAATGAAACAAGAAATACAAAATGATAAAAAATAAAAGAAATAAGTTATATAGGAGAGTATAAGAATGGATTTATCAAATGAAAATATCATTCATGTAAAAACTGAAGCAAATGAATATATTCAGTTTAGAAAATTATTAGAATATAAAAATGTTTTAGCACATGCATATTCACTAGGAACAGATATTAATTTTAGAACATCAACTGTAACAAAAAAAGAATTACCTAAAGGTGAATATGAAAAGGTAAAAGAAAATTATAAAGTACTATGCAATTCCATTGGATGTAACTATATAAACCTAGTAAAAACTAATCAAGAACATACAGACCGTATAAAAATAGTAAATAAAAAAATAAAAGAGAATGAGCCAGATATTAATTTAAAAGAATATAAAAGTATAGATGGATTAATAACAAATAAAAAGGATTTATTTCTTTCAACAACTAATGCAGATTGTATACTATTATTATTTTTTGATCCAGTAAAAAAAGTTATAGCTAATACACATTCAGGATGGAAAGGAACACTTCAACGAATATCTGTAAAAACAGTAGAAAAAATGGAAAAAGAATTTGGTTGTAATGCAAAAGATATAATATGCTGTATTTGCCCAAGTATTAGGGAATGTCATTTTCAAGTAGAAAAAGAAGTAAAGGATATGTTTGAAAAAGAATTTAAAAATTTAGGAGATTTGAATAATATTATTAAAGAAAAAGTATCAAACAAAAAATGGAATATAGATACAATTTTAATTAACAAACATATATTAGAAAAAGCAGGACTAAAAAAAGATAACATAATAGATAGTGGAATTTGCAGTGTTTGCAATTCTAATATAATTCACTCATATAGAGTAGAAAAGGAAGGATATGGTTTAAATACTGCAATTATTGGAATAAAAAATATATAAATACAAAGGAGGAATGGTATGGAAGTAAAAGAAGAAACACAAAGGATGAGAAAAGTAAACATGAAAATATTTCCAATATATAAAAAATTAGCATGGGACTATTTGTTTTTTTATACTATAGATTTTTTATTCTTAACTCAAATAAAAGGAATAAGTGCTTCAAATGTAGTACTAAAGAGTTCATTTTATGCTATTTTTAGTAGTATTATGCAAATACCAGCTAATATTATTGTAGAATTTTTAGGAAGAAAGAATAGCTTGATTTTAGGTAATATTTTAAATTGCTTTTATATGGTAATAATAATGTTTAGTAAAAATTTAGGAGATTTAATATTTTCAGAATTTATTAGAGCTGTAGCATTTTCGATAAAAATTATTGCAGAACCAAGTTTACTAAATGAATCAATACCACCATCTAGATATAAAAGTAAAATATTTGCTACAATAAATGCGAAAGGAATATCAGGATTTTATCTACTTAATGCTGTTTCAAAAATAATAGCAGGAATTCTTTTTACTATTAATGGATATTTACCAATTGTATGCTCTTTAATAGTATTAATTATTGTAGTTATATTATCTATAGGATTTATTGAACCAATACAAAGAAAAAAGAAAATAATAAATGATTTATTGAATAAAAAACAAATAAAAGATATACAAGATGGATTCCTTTATATATTAAGATCAGAAAGATTAAAAGCATTGATATTATGTTCTTCTTTAATTGTAAGTCTAATAATAATATTAAATAATTATACAGTAAGTCTATTAGAGGATTTAGAGATATCATCTATAATAATAGGCATGATAGGAGCGATAGGAAGTTATGCTAGTTCATATGCTTCAAAGAAACAAGAGAAATTTCATAACAGATTTAGAAATAAGTCTTTAATAATAAGCGGATTATTAATTTCAATAAGCTCATTAATAGCTGGAATTTGTGGATTAAAAGCAAAAGAATATATTATATTGATAGGTATTATAATTTTAATGAATTTAATTTTTTATTTTGGACAAGGAATCTATTATACACTTATTGATAAATATTTAAGAAACTTTTCAAATGAAAGAATTGATACAAAGATATTTGCTGCAAAAAATTTGTTTTCGAATATAGTTAGAGCAATAAGCGGAGTAATTTCAGCTTTTTTATTAAGCAAAATGATGACTGCATATTGTATGATAATAGTAGGAGCTGTTTTTACAATAATATACATATTATTAAATAAATATATGAAAACAAGAGTTGGATTAAAACCAGAAGAATATTCAAAAGAAGAAATAAAATATGATGAGCAAAAACAATTAAAAGAGGTGAGTTAATTGATAAAACCACAAAAAATACAAAGAGGAGATACAATAGGGATAATTGCACCATCTGACCCAATAATAGGTATAAAGAAGAAAGAATTAGAAAAAGCAAGAGAAATTGTAGAAAAAGACGGATTTAAAGTCAAATATTCAAAAAATCTTTTTTTAAATACAAACGGATATAGTGCTACAGCAAAAGAAAAAGCAGAAGATATAGAAGAAATGATTAAAGATAAAAAAGTAAAAATGATATGGTGTGCAAGAGGTGGAGAAAATAGTAATTCAACGTTTGAATATTTAAATTATGAATTGATAAGGCAAAATCCTAAAATTATTTGTGGATATAGTGATATAACATCACTTACTAATATCATAACAGAAAAGACAGGACTTATAACATTTAGTGGAGCTAATTTTAAAACAATTGCAACTGATGAGACCGATTATAGCTATAAAGAAATTTTAAATAGATTTGTTAAGTGTAGCTTAGAATTAGGAAAGGAAAGAAGTGGATATAAAACTATAAAAGAAGGAATTGCAGAAGGAAAATTAATTGGAGGAAATTTAAGCTTAATCAAAGCAATGGTTTCTGGGAAATATAAATTAAATTTTGAGGGAAAAATTTTATTTATAGAAGAATTAGGATATGAATCACACCCAGCTTTAGTAAGCAATTATTTATATTATATGAAACAAAATGGAGTATTTGATAAAATAAAAGGAATATGGATAGGAAATTATGAACACGAAAGTGGAATTGCATTAGAGAAGATAATAATGGATGTTCTAAATAATGACTATAAATTTCCAATTATAAAGTCAAATAATTTTGGACATATTGAAACAAAAACGGTTATTCCAATAGGAACTAACGCAAGAATAGATACAAACAAAAAAATAAAAATAGAACTAATAGAAGAATGTGTAAAATAAATTAATAGGAGTAATTATAATGTTTGAAACATTGGAAGAATTAGAGAAATCAATAGAATATTGCGATAAATGTAAATTATATAAAACAAGACAAAATATTGTGTTTGGAGTAGGAAACAAACAAGCAAAAATAATGTTTATAGGAGAAGCTCCGGGAGCAGATGAAGATAGACTACGGAGAGCCATTCGTGGGAAAAGCGGGAAAATTAATGAATATGGCATTTCAAATACTTGGAATAAAAAGAGAAGAAGTATATATAGCCAATATTGTAAAATGTAGACCTCCTATGAATAGAAATCCTGAAAAAGATGAATGTGAAGCTTGCATAAATTATTTAAGAAATCAAGTAGTGTTAATAAAACCAAATATAATAGTACTATTAGGTAGTGTAGCGCTAAAAAATATTTTAGGACAAGAATATGGAATTACATCTTCTAGAGGCAAATGGATAGAAAAACAAGGTATAAAATATATGCCAACTTGGCACCCTGCAGCATTACTTAGAGATGAAACAAAAAAGATAGATTTTATAAATGATTTACAATTAGTATTAGAAGAGGTGAATAATGAAAACAATAGATGAAATTATAAGTAAAGCTAATTATTGTCTGGGATGTAAAACGAAGTTTTGTTCAAATAAAGGCTGTCCGTTAAGTAATAATATCCCTGAATTTATTCAACAAATAAAAGAGGAAAATTATTATGAAGCATATAAAATTATATGTGAGACAACAGTTTTACCTGGAATTTGTGGAAGGATATGTCCACATATGAAACAATGTCAGGGATCATGCGTAAGAAATATAGAAGGAGAGTCAGTATCGATCGGAGAATTAGAAGCTTTTGTATATGATAAGGCAAAAGAAAATAAATATACATTAAAACAATGTTTTGAGGATATAAAAGAAAAAAATGTTTTGTTAGATAAAAAGGTAGCTATAATAGGAGGGGGTCCTTCCGGATTAACTGCAGCAGCTTTTTTAGCAAGAAGTGGAGTAAAAGTTACTATATATGAAAGATATGATTATTTAGGTGGACTTCTTGTGTATGGAATTCCAGAATTTAGATTATCAAAGGATATTGTTGGAAAAACAGTAAAAGATATTTTAAATTTAGGAGTTGAAGTAGAATATAATAAGGAGCTAGGCAAAAATTTAAGCCTAGAAAAATTAGAAAAAGAAAATGATGCAGTATTTTTAAGTTTTGGATCAAATAGTTCAATTGAAATGGGAATAGAAGGTGAAAATCTAAAAGGTGTATATGGTGGAAATGAATTATTAGAGTATAATATATATCCAGATTATAAAGGAAAAACAGTAGCAGTAGTGGGAGGAGGAAATGTTGCAATAGATTGTGCTAGAACAATAAAAAGACGTGGAGCAAAAGAAGTTAAAGTGATTTATAGAAGAGCAAGGCAGCAAATGCCAGCAGAAGATAAAGAAATAGAAGATGCAATTAAAGATGGAATAGATTTTCTATATCAAAATAATGTTATAAAAATAATAGGAAATGATAAAGTAGAAAAAATAGAATTAATAAAGACTGAATTAAAGAGTAAAGAAGGAGAAAAAAGGCTAGTTCCTGTAAATATAGAAAACAGTAATTATATTATAGATATAGATTATATAGTTATAGCAGTAGGATCAAAACCTGCAGAGTTTGTTTCAAAATTAGGGATTGAATTAGATAAATATAATAATATTAAAGTTAATGAAAATTATCAAACATCAAATGAAAAAATTTATGCGGGTGGAGATATTACAGGAACTAGAAAAACAGTAGCATGGGCAGCATATTCTGGAAGAGAAGCAGCAAAAAAAATAACAGAAAGACTTTTAAAAGAAGTAAATTAATATAAAATAAAATATAACTATATAATATTATTTTATATAGTTATATTTTATTTTATATTTATTCTTTTGTATAAACATTTTCACCATTAGAACCTAAAATTAATTTTTTAATTGCTTTCAAAATAGATACTAATTTATTTTCTTTTTTTGTTATTACTTTAAGATATGTTGTAATCTCACCATTTTCTAAAGCATTATATTTCTCTTCTAATTGTTCCATCTTATTTATATAGTAATCATTAAAAAAGGTATATCCGTCAGTAACACCTAAATAATCCTTAAAAGAATATAGTTTTTGTCTATAAGTTTCAATTTGTCCTAAATTAGATATTTTTAAAAATTCATTATCAAAATAACTTGATATAATTAAATTTTGTGTTCTCATAAAGGTTAAAGTAATTTCACTTTTTAGCTCGTCTATTTTTTGAACCATTCCATCTATTTTCTTATATCTATCATTAATATTAATAATTTTATTATTCAATTTGATTATATGTTCTTCCTTTTCAAGTATGTCATCTATAGCATTTTGTATAGCTAGAAATGTTTTTACTGAAGTTGATTCGGCAAATTTAATTTTAAAATTATCATTACTATTTAAAGTACTTTCAAATAAAATATCTTCTCCAATTAAATAAGCTAGTTGATTAACCAAACAACATTCTAAAGGATAATAAGAAGGACTAATTGTTTCAAAATTAATATTAAAATATTTAACAAATTCTTTTGATATGTTATTTATCTTAGAAGACATAAGTTGAACAGCAGCTTCATTTAATCCTAATCCATATATTTTAAATTCAGTATAATCACAAAGCCCCATTCTAAGTAAATAATTTTTTTTATCTTTTACCTCTTGTAAATAGTGAATACATTCATGAATAGCAAATTCTTCTAAATCTTCATCTGCAATATGTGAATTAAAATAAATTGAACTATTTTTATAAAAATAATTTGCTTCCGCCATTCCTTCAGGCATATTAGCTCTGTACATATCTAACCTAGATAGTTTTATAAATAATTCATTTTGATTTAAGTTAAATTGAGGAAAGGTATCACAAATCTTTATAGAAACATTTCGAGCAATTGAATTTATTTTTAAAGTATCTAATTTTTCAACAACCTCTACCCCGTCCTTTTTTAAATCTGATTTTATGCTCATTCATACTTCTCCTTAGAATTTATTTACTATATTATACTATAAATAGTTATTATAAGTATTTCAAAAGTATTAAATATTGATTACAGTTTAATTACATATTTATTATTTTTTTATAAATTAATATAAAAGAATTTCAAAAAATTTATATAGAAATGTAAAATAAATCAAAAAAGAGTTAAATGCTGATAAATATAACTCTTGCGCAAAATAATGAAAGATGATAAAATCATTTTATTAAAGAGGTGAAAAAATGGTAGATATAGAAAAAGCTAAGAAAGAATTTAATAATTATGTATCTAAATACGATATAAAAAAAGGAAAAATAAAAAATAAAGTATTGCATTCATATAGAGTAATGGATATAAGTAAAAAAATAGCTCAGAGTCTAAATTTATTACAGGAAGAAATTGAAATAGCTACATTAATAGGCTTATTACATGATATAGCAAGATTTGAACAATTTAGTCGATATAAAACCTTTAGAGATATTGATTCAATTGATCATGGAAACTTAGGGGTAGAAATTTTAAAAAAAAATAATTTTATTAGAAAATTTATAGATGTAGACAGATATGACAATATAATTATAAAAGCAATAAAAAATCATAATAAATTTGAAATAGAACAAAATTTAACAAAAGAAGAAGAACTATATGCAAAAATAATTCGTGATGCAGATAAATTAGATATTTTTTATGAATCTGCATATATATTTTGGAAAGATTCAAAATATGAGGTTGAAAATTCAATAATAACACCATATACAGAAGATGAATTCCATAAACAAAAATTAATAAGTAGAAATAAAGTAATAGGAACAAATGAATTAGATAAAATTATTATAACAATAGCATTTATATTTGACATTTATTTCCCGGAAACATTTCGTATATTAAAAGAGAAAGATTATATAAATACTATAATAAATCAATTTTCTTTTAAAGATGATGAAGTAAAAGAAAAAATAGAAAAAATTAGAGAAACAGCAAATCATTTTATAGAAATAAATCAATAAAAAGGAATTTTATAAATGAGTAAAAACGTATTAATAACAGAAAAACCATCAGTTGCAATGGAATTTGCGAAAGCATTAAAAATAAATACAAATAGAAAAAATGGATATCTTGAATCAGATAAATGGATTATCACATGGTGTGTAGGGCACTTGGTAACTATGAGTTATCCTGAAAAATATAATGAAAATTTAAAGTTTTGGAGATTGGACACGTTACCTTTCATTCCAAAAGAGTGGAAATACGAAGTTATTCCAGCAGTAGAAAATCAATTTAATATAATAAAAGAATTATTAAGTAGAAATGATATAGATACAATATATGTCAGTACTGACTCTGGCCGTGAAGGAGAATATATTTATCGTTTGGTAGATCAAATGATAGGTGTTCACAATGTAAGTAAAAAAAGAGTATGGATAGATTCTCAAACAGAAGAGGAAATTTTAAGAGGAATAAAAGAAGCTAAAGAGTTGTCTGAATATGATAGTTTATCAGATAGTGCTTATCTAAGAGCTAAAGAGGATTATTTAATAGGAATAAATTTTTCAAGACTACTAACTTTAATTTATGGAAGATCATTAGCAAATAAAATAAAAGAAGAAAGGACCCCAATTTCAGTTGGAAGAGTAATGACTTGTGTTTTAGGAATGGTCGTAAAAAGAGAAAGAGAAATAAAAAACTTTAAGAAAACAAAATACTATAAAATGATTATAGAAACAGGAAATAAAGAAAAAAGTTTTAAAGCAGAATGGAAAGTAAATGAAAAATCGAAATTATTTGAATCTTCAAAATTATATAATGAAACAGGACTAAAAAAGGAAAATGAAGCAAAAGAATTTATTGCAAGTTTATCAGGAAAGAAGGCATTAATTACAGAGGTTAAGAAATTAAAACAAAAAGAAAAAGCGCCATTATTATTTAATTTAGCAGAGATACAAAATGAATGCACAAAAAGATTTAAGATTAAACCTGACGAGACATTAGAAATAATACAGAATTTATATGAAAAAAAATTAGTTACATATCCAAGAACTGATGCAAGAGTATTATCAACAGCTGTAGCAAAAGTAATTTCTAAAAATTTAAATGGGATTGCAAAAGGATATAAAAATGAAGAAGTTCAAGAGTATATAAAAAAGATGGCACAAGAGAAATATTCTACAAATTTGTTGAAATCTAAATATGTAAATGATAAAAAAATAACAGATCATTATGCAATTATTCCTACAGGACAGGGATATGAAAATTTTGATAAATTACCAAATTTACAAAAACAAATATATGAAGTAATTGTAAAAAGATTTTTAGCAATTTTTTATCCCCCAGCAGAATATAGCAAAATACAATTAACAGTAAATGTTGATAATGAAACTTTTAATACAAGTGGAAAAGTATGTTTAAACAAAGGATATATAGAAGTTCTTAAGCCTATAAATAAAAATAAGGAGAACTTTGAAGAACAAGAAGAACCAAATGATTTAGATATATTAAAAGAACTAAAAAAAGGTCAGGAAGTTGAAGTATTAAACTATGAATTAAAAGAAGCAGAAACATCACCTCCAACTAGATATAATTCTGGTTCAATAATTCTTGCTATGGAAAATGCAGGAAAGTTAATAGAAGATGAAGAATTAAGAGAACAAATTAAAGGTGCTGGGATTGGTACTAGTGCAACTAGAGCAGAAATAATAAAAAAATTAGAAAGAATAAAATATATACAAATTAATCAAAAAACACAAATTATTATGCCCACCCAAAAAGGTGAATATGTATATGATATTGTTTATTCATCAATGTCAGATATGTTAAACCCAAAACTTACAGCAAGTTGGGAAAAAGGGCTAGACATGGTGGCAAAGAAAGAAATCAAACCAGAAATATTTATGGATAAACTTGAAAAATATATTCATACAAAATTTGACAAATTAGTAATAAAAATGTAGAAATTTATAATAAAAGATTGCAATTTACATAAATACGTGATAAAATTAATCCAGTAAAAGTGCGGTAGATGCCGTTGGTCAGACTTTTACAAATCATTTTCTAGAAAATTTAAGAAAATGGAGGAAATTGTAATGGCTAAGATGTCATACAATTTTAGAGAAGCATTAGAAGAAATAAATACACCTGAAGGATTAGCAGAAGAATTATTAAAAAATGTCATTAGGTCGATGAAAGAGAAAGGTATTAACTCAGAACATATTGAAAAAATGTATATCAGTATTTTGAGTGATGAAAGATTCTTTTCCAATATTGGTTCTTATACAATACAAGTTACCTATAACCAAAAGGGAGGAGATTTCAAACTTAGTATCTATGACAAAAAAACTTCAAGTTATGATGAAGCAATTAAAATTGTCAATCTAATTGAAAGAAAATTAGAAGAAGAAAAATTTGATCTACAAGATATTACAAACCTAGCCCAAGAGAAAGATAAGTATGTAGTAAAAATGATAAGAGTTGAAATCTAATGCTTGCTGTCTGTAAGGATTTTCCTTACAGACAGTTTTTAACATTTATAGAAACTATAGAAAAATAGACATTAATACTTGAAATTTACATAAATATATTGTAAAATTATTAAAGTAAAAGTGCGATTATATATCGTTGGTCAGACTTTTATATCCAAAGTAATTTATTTAGGAGGACTTTATGATTGAATTAGAAAAGAAGATTGATGTAGGGGTTCAGAATAAGGAACGGATTATATCAGATATTTTAAAGCAAGAAAAATATAGAAAGCTCGAAAAAATTAGAAAAAATAATGATACTACAATACAATTATTTTTTTCTGAAAAATATCCTTTTAGGATAAAGAAGAGGGTTGTACAATTTTCAAAAAAGAAGTACAAAAATAGGGAGGAAATTGTATCAATTATAAAAATTCAAAAAGATTCAAAAACTATAAAAGAAGTGCTTTGGAAAGACATACAAGTAGTTGAATTACCTACTGTATGGTTGGTCTTTTGTCAAAGATCATAAAAGATTTAGCTAGGTATGAAATATACCTAGCTAAATTTCATAAAATAATATTTTCATATTAATAAAAATATGTTATAATATAAAATGTTAATAAGTTAAACAGGAGCTTATCAATGAATACAATATTAAGAGAACTTGGAAAAAATATTAAATTTATTGAAATTTTAAATAGGTTAGAAAAAATTAACAAAGGTCCGATAGCAATATCGGGCTTAACTGACGTGGGTATTGTTCAATTTAGCACAGCTATACATGAGTTTAGTAAAAAGCCCATATGTATATTAACATATAATGAAATACAGGCAAAAAAAATATATGAAGATATAAAATATTTTACAGATAAAGTAGTATTGTTTTTAAAGAAAGAGATTGTAACATATGACTACGTAGCTGAGAGTAAAGATTTGCCATATAAAAGAATTGAAGCATTAAATGAAATTAAAAGTAGAAATAACTTAATTGTAATAACAACTATTGAAGCGGTTATGCAAAAATTACCAGTAAAAAGTGTTTTGTATAAAAACGAATTAAATTTTAAGGTAGGAAAAATTTATAATTTAGATGAAATAAAACAAAAATTAATAAATTTAGGATATGTAAGATGTGATTTAATAGAAGGAAGAGGTCAATTTAGTGTAAGAGGTGGAATCTTAGATATAGCAATAAATGAAAATGTAGGTGTAAGAATAGAGTTTTGGGGTAATGAAATAGATTCTATTCGTGATTTTAATATTTCTAGCCAAAGATCAATTAATACAAAGGAAACTGTAAGTATATATCCAGCACATGAATATATATTAGAAAATAGTATAGAAGATACTTGTAAAAAAATAAAGAATAATATAAAAGAAATTTATAATCATGAAATTTTAGAAGAAGATATTGAACAGATAAAAACAGGAAATTATATTAGTAAAATAGATAAATATTTTAATTGCTTTTATGAAAAACAAGCAACAATATTAGATTATCTAAGTAATAATTATTGTATATTTTTAAATGAAATAGGAAAAATTAAGCAAAGAGCCAAAAACATAAAAGAAGATAATAAAAATTTGAGTAAAGCTTTAAACGAAAAGGGAAAAAAGATACCTGATGCAATAACAGGGATGTTAAATTTTGAAGATATATATGAAATTTTAGAAAAAAAACAAATAGTATACACAGCAAGTCAAGATATTAATTCGAAGTTAGCAATAGAACAATATAGATTTGAATCTAGAGAATTAAATTATTATAAAAAAGATATTGAAATTTTATTTAATGATTTAGAAAAATCAACAAAAGAGAATAAAAAAATTTATATATTGGTAGAAACAAAAGAAAAAGCAAAAAAATTAAAAAAGATATTAGATGAAAAACATATATTGAATAAAGTAGAAGAAAAACTAAATAAAACTATGATAATTGAATCTAAAGAGCATATCGTAACGATATCAATTGGAAAGTTATCTTCAGGTTTTGAAAATTATGATTTAAATCAATTAGTTATAGTAGCTGATGATTTAATAGATGGAAAAAAGATAAAAAGACCAATAAGAAATACTGCTTTTAGAGAAGGGGAAAAGATTATATTTGCAGACTTAAAAGTAGGAGATTATGTCGTTCATCAAAAACATGGTATAGGTATTTATATTGGTGTAAATACAATAAAAGCTGATGGTACTATAAAAGATTATATAAAGATAAAATATCAAAATGATGATATTTTATATATTCCAACAAGTAATTTAGATACAATTAGAAAATATATCGGTGGAGATGCAATAAAACCCAAAATAAACAAATTAGGTAGCAAAGATTGGGAAAATACAAAAGCTAAAGTCAAGAAAAATTTAAGAGAAGTTGCAAAAGAATTAATTGAGTTATATGCTAAAAGAGAAAGAGCACAAGGATTTAAGTTTAGTAAGGATACACCTTGGCAAACAGAATTTGAAAATAAATTTCCATATCAAGAAACAGAAGACCAATTAAGGTGTGTAGAAGAGGTTAAAAAAGATATGGAATCTCCAAAACCTATGGATAGGCTTTTGTGTGGTGATGTGGGATATGGAAAAACAGAAGTAGCAATACGTGCAGCATTTAAAGCAGTTATGGACCAAAAACAAGTAGCATATTTAGCACCAACAACAGTTTTAGCTGAACAACAATATAAAGAATTTAAGGAAAGAATGAAAGAATATCCGATAAAGGTTGAGATATTAAATAGATTTAAGAGTAAAAAATATCAAGAAAATGTAATAAAAAAATTAAAATTAGGTGAAGTAGATATTGTAATAGGAACACATAGGCTTTTAAGTCAAGATGTTGAATTCAAAGATTTAGGGCTTTTAATTATAGATGAAGAGCATAGATTCGGTGTGAAATCGAAAGAAAAGATTAAACAACTAAAAATGAATGTTGATGTATTAACGATGACAGCAACTCCAATACCAAGGACAATGCATATGTCAATAGTTGGTATTAGAGATATGTCTGTTATATACGAACCACCACAAAATAGAAAGCCAGTTCAAACTTATATATTAGAGTATGATGAAGAAGTAGTAAAAGAAGCAATAATAAAAGAAATTGAAAGAGATGGTCAAGTATTTTATTTATTTAACAATGTCGAAAAAATTGAAATGAAAGCAAAACAAATAGCAGATTTAGTACCAGAAGCCAGAGTGAGTTTTGCTCATGGAAGAATGACGGGAAATAAAATAGAAGAAATTATGCAAGATTTTATTGACCAAAAACAAAATGTATTAGTATGTACAACAATATTAGAGAGTGGAATTGATATACCGAATGCAAATACAATAATTATAGAGAATGCAGATAGAATGGGATTAGCACAATTATATCAAATTCGTGGCAGAGTAGGAAGATCAAACAGACAGGCATATAGCTATATTACTTATAAAAAAGATAAAATAATTTCAGAGGTGGCTGATAAAAGGTTGAAAGCAATTAAAGAATTTACGGAGTTTGGTTCTGGATTTAAAATAGCAATGAGAGATTTAGAAATACGTGGCGCTGGAAGTTTACTTCGGAGAGATTCAATCAGGACATTTAGAACAAGTTGGATATGATACATATTGTAATCTGTTGGATGAAGTAATAAAAGAGATGAAAGGAATTAAGTGGGAAGAGGAAGAAGAAGTTCAGATTGATTTAGATGTTACAAGTTACATACCAGATGAATATATACCAGATTCTAATCAAAAAATTGAAATATATCAAAATATAGCATTATGCGCGAATGAAAAAGACATTCAAAATGTAATAGATGAAGTAATTGATAGATTTGGAAATATGCCACAGGAATTAGAAAATTTAATAGACATAGCAAGGATTAAATATTTAAGTAAACAAATACATATTGAAAAAATATCAACCAATGGAACATTCATTGTATTTACATTTAATCCTAATACATTAAAAGAACCAATAAATATACAAAAATTAGTAAACCAATATGGAAATAAAATTAAATTTTCAGCAGGGATAAAACCAAAGATAACTCTAGATGTTAAGGAAAAGAATGAAAAAAAATTATTAAAAGATGCAACTGAATTTATTAAGTATTTATTAAAAAATAAAAATATTGAACATAAAGAAAATAACTAAATTAAAGGAGTTTATTATGCAAACTATATCAAGCAAAGAAAATGAATTGATAAAACATATAAAAAAGTTAAAAGATAAAAAAGAACGTGATATTAGTAATGAATATATCATTGAAGGAATTAAGCTATTACAAGAGGCTATCCAAGAAAAGGTAAATATTAAGCAAATAATAGTGTGTGATGATTGTGAAAAGACAGAAAGTATACCAAAAGAAATTATGTATGAAATTGCAAAATATGAATGTGTATATGTAACAAAAAAAATATTTAAATACATCTCTGAAGTACAAGAACCACAAGGGATATTAGCAGTTATTGAAAAAAATAATATAAATAAAGAAATAGATTATACTCAAGATATAATAGTTGCTTTAGATGATATTCAAGATCCAGGTAATTTAGGAACTATTTTAAGAACAGTAGATAGCATAGGAATTACACAAATATTAATATCAAAAGAATCAGCAGATTGTTATAATCCTAAAGTTGTTCGTTCAACAATGGGAGCAATTTTTAGAATAAAAATTATAGAATGTGAAGATTTAGAAAAAGTTTTAAAAGAAATAAAAAAACATAAATTTAAAATTGTAGTAACATCTCTTCAAACCGAAAATAGTATTTATGATATTAATTATAATAAAAAAGCGATTGTTATTGGAAATGAATCAAAAGGAGTAAACGAAAATATACAAACGATGGCTGATGAGAAAATAAAAATTCCAATGATAGGAAAAACAGAAAGTTTAAATGCATCAGTAGCAACAGGAATTGTTTTATATGAATATATAAGACAGAAATTAAATAAATAAAAGGATAAAAATTTACTAAAAATATAAATTTAAATTTATTTAAAAATAATATAAATTTTAATTGGAAAAGAGGAATAAAAATAAATATGAAATTAAATATAGTAATGGTTGAACCAGAAATACCCCAAAATACAGGTAATATAGCAAGGACATGTGCTGCAATTGGAGCAAAATTACATTTAGTTCATCCCTTGGGTTTTGATATATCTGAAAAAGCTGTAAAAAGAGCAGGATTAGATTATTGGGATAAAGTGAAGATTGAAGAACATGATTCTTTTACAGCTTTCTTAGAAAAATATAAACCAGAAGAAAATAATATGTTTTTTGCAACTACAAAAGGAAAACATGTATATTCAGAACCAAATTACACTAAAGAAGACGAAGTGTTTATATTATTTGGCAAAGAGACAAAGGGATTACCTGAAAATATATTAAAGAAATATATTGATAAAACAATTAGAATTCCAATGAAGCCAAAATTAAGGTCATTAAACTTATCAAATTCAGTAGCTATTATTGCTTTCGAAGTTTTAAGACAGAAACAATTTGAAGGTTTAGAGGAAATTAGTAATTATTTTAATTAAATATTGTTAAAACAAAACATAATGTGAAAAAACAGAATAGTTTTTTGTTTTTGTCGAATTTTGCGATGAAAAATTAGTAAAAAGATGGAGAAAAGCTTGGCATTTCTCCATCTTTGTGATTTAATATATATAATAAATAATTTTAATTCAAATATTTAATACAGCAAATATTTTTTATTTGCATAGTAAAATCCAAAATTAATTTATTCTAAGAACAAATTCCAAAAAAATTTTAAAATAGCTAAATGCTAAGTAAAGAGAAAGGCAGTGATGTGAAAGAAACAACTATATATAAGTATTAAAATCTAACAAGGAGGTAAATCTTGAAAGCATTTACATATAGAGATTATATAAAATGTATTCATACTTTAAGACTGAATGCAGTTTTTAAATTAGCAGAAGAAAGTGCAAAATACAACTTAAAAGAAGAAAACAAAACAAATAAACAAATGATTACAAGTGTGTTAAAACGACATACTAGAGAACTAGCAAATCTTATAAATGATTTTTTAGACACAAAGCAGAAGATAAAATATAAAGATTTAATAAAGTATGATGATAATTATATATCTAGAAAGTACAAAATAGATAAGACCAAATTAATATATAAACTGAAAGATAAAGAGACATTTTTTTTAATAAAAGAAGTAGACAAGCTGGATAATATAGTTTTATATGAAATTCTTAATTATTGTATAAGTGTAATGCAAGAATGGAATGTAACAAATAAAATACAAAAAGAAAATAAAAATATAACTCCAATTATAATTCCTATTATAATATATATAGGCCATGAGAAGATAAAAATTAATAATAAAAAAAATAACAGAATAGGAGATTATATATTTAAAAATTATAATATAAATTTAGATTATAATTTGATAGATATAAATAAATTATCTACAAAATTCTTGATCCAAAAAGGTACAATGATTAGTTATATGATGTTAATAGAAAAATTAAAAAATACTAAAGAAACAAATCAAGTAATAGAAACTATTATATTAAATACAGATAACAAAAATAAATTAAATATTATAAAAGACATAATTAAATCAAATGATATATTAAATGAAGAAGAAAAGAAACAACTATTATATATAATAGATAATAAAGAAGGATAGTAATATTTTCAGAATAAATTTAATTTTTAAGAAAGGACTGATAGTAAAAATGGAAACAGTAGAAGAAAATATTGATTATAAGATGATAGGACAAAGGATAAAAAAAGGAAGAAAAAAAGCGAAAATGTCAAAAGAGAAGCTTGCAAAAAAAATTAATGTTACACCAGCATATATTTCTAAAATAGAAAAAGATAGTGCACAAATAACCTTAAAAATGTTGTCACAAATATCAATGGCCTTAAACATAAAAATAGAACATTTAATTAGTGTACCTACAAAGGAAACTAATAGTTGTTTAACTCAAGATTTTCAGGAGCTATTATCTAAGTGTTCACTTGAGAAACAAAAATTAATTTATAATATATCAAAAATAGTTTTAGACATAAAATTTGTATAGCTGTAGAGCTTTACAAAAACAAAAAAATAGTATAAACTACATTTATGTACAAAATATAACAAATATAAAGGTGAGATAAATGTATTTAAAAAGACTCGAATTACAAGGATTTAAGTCATTTGCAGATAAAACTGTATTAGAATTTATGCCAGGAATTACAAGTGTAATAGGTCCTAACGGTTCAGGAAAAAGTAATATATCAGATAGTATAAGATGGATTTTACGGTGAACAAAGTATGAAATCTCTAAGAGGAACAAAATCTTTAGATATTATATTTGCAGGAACACAAGCAAGGAAATCATTGGGTTTTGCAGAAGCCTCTTTGGTATTTGACAATACAGATGGAGCTTTGCCAATAGAATATACAGAAGTAACAGTTACTAGGAAAATATATAGAACTGGAGAAACAGGCTATTACATAAATAAAATTCCATGCAGGTTAAAAGATGTTTTAGAGTTATTTATGGATACGGGAATTGGAAAAGACGGATATTCTATTATTGGTCAAGGTAAAATTGATGAAATTTTAAGTAATAAATCAGAAGATAGAAGAAATATTTTTGAAGAAGCTGCAGGAATTGTAAAATATAGAACTAGAAAGCAAGAATCAGAGAGAAAATTAGAAAGAACGAAGTTAAATTTACTTAGAATTAATGACATTTTAGCTGAAATAGAAACTAATATAGAGCCATTAAAACTCCAATCAGAAAAAGCTAAAAAATATTTAAATTTAAGAGAAGAACTAAAAAATATAGAAATAGGATTATTTTTATACAATATTGAAAAGTATAAAAATACTTTAGAAGAGATTATAAAAAGTGAAGAGATATATAAAAGTCAATGTAATCAAGAAGAAGGAAAATTAGAAAGAATAAAAGCATTAAAAGAAGAATTAAAAACAGAAATTGATGAAATTACAGTATCTATTGAAAATATGTCAAATTTAGGATTTGAAAGTCAAAAAGAAATAGAAATGCTAAATTCAGATATTAATGTTGCAAATACTAGAATTTCAAATAATAAGGAAAATAGTCAAAGATATGAAAAAGAAATAGTAGAAACGAATGAACGATT
The DNA here is from genome assembly GCA_947629085.1 of uncultured Clostridia bacterium. GTDB lineage: Bacteria > Bacillota > Clostridia > TANB77 > CAG-508 > CAG-269. The sequence goes on along the minus strand of CANRCM010000005.1, from coordinate 7,416 downwards.
AGAAGAATTGAAACAAGAAATGGAACAAAGACAGAAAAAGAGAGAAAATTTAAAAATAAATAGAATAAAGTTTGAACAAGAATTAAAAGAAAAACAAGAAGAATTGGAAAAGATTACAAAAAAATTATCTGCAAAAGATTTAGAGATACAAGGTTATAAAGAAAAAGTAGAAGAAAATATAGATAAAAAATATGAATTACAATCTGAAGTAAATACTCAGGATATTAATTTTGAAAATTTTGAGAAAAGGCAAAAACAAATTAAGAATGAGATTGAGTCACATGTTTCAGAATTAGATGGTGCAAGACTAAAAAAAGAGGACATAGCAAAAGGGTTTTATGAAATAGATAACAAGAGAAATAAAAGTTTAAAGAATTTAGAAAAAATAAATAACAAAAAAGAAGAGGCTGATAAGAAAATAAAAACATATGATCTTAATATAAACAACTATGAAAGCGAAATGAGAATTAAAGAATCAAAATTAAAATTTTTAGTAGAAACTGAGAAGGAAAAAGAAGGATATATAAAAAGTGTAAAATCAATTCTTAAAGATTGCGAATCAATAAAAGAACTTGGAAAAGGAATGCATGGAGTTTTAGCAAATGTGATTGAAGTTCCAGAAAAATATCAAACAGCAATTGAAATGTGCCTAGGTTCAAGTTTACAAAATATTGTAACAGAAACAGAAGAAGATGCTAAAAAATTAGTAGAACATCTAAGAAAAAATAATTTAGGAAGAGCATCATTTTTACCAATTACTTCTGTAAAAGGAAGAAAACTAGATAAAATAAAAGGGCATGAAAATGGTATTATTGGTATTGCTTCTGATTTAATAAAGTTTAGTAGAAAATATGAACAAATTGTATTAAATTTACTTGGAAGGACAGTAATTGTTGATAATATGGCAACAGCAATAAAAGTTGCTAAACAAAATGCATATTCTTTTAGAATTATAACTCTAGAGGGAGATGTAATAAATCCATCAGGAGCAATTACTGGAGGATCTATATCTAAAAAAACTGTCAACATATTAGGAAGAGGTCGTGAAATAGAAAAATTAGAAAAAGATATTAAAAATTTAAAAGAAAAAATAGCTAAAATAAAAAAAGAAAAGGAAAAATATGAAAATTCTATAGAAGATATTTTAGAAAACGTAACAGATTTAGAAAAAGAACTTCAAGAAATAGATATTACATATGCTACAGAAAAACAAAAACTAGTTTCAATAGAAGAGAATATAAATAAGATTGAAGCAAGGCTAAACAAACTAAAAGGAGAACAGATAAATATAGAAAATGATAAAAAACAAACTGTTGAAAATAAGGCAAAAATTCAAGAAAAAATAAAATTATTAACAGAAGAGACAGAAAAACTTACACAAAAGATTAATGAGTTTGCAGAATTAAATAAAGACAATCAAAAATATATAGATAACTTGAATTTTGATATAACAAATTTAAAAATTTCTGTATCTTCATTTGATGAAAGTGAAGCTTCAATAGAAGAAATACAAGAAAGAATTATTTTAGAAATAGAAAATGATAAAAAATCTATTGAAAATAAACAAAATGAAATTGAACAGATGAAACAAGATAACTTTAATTTAGTGACAACAATAGAAGAGATTAAAGAAAAAATTAATAACATAAAAGAGGAAGTAAAAAATAGTAGTTCAAAAATAGAAGAATTAAAACAAAAAAGAATAGAAAGAAATGAAAAATTAACTAAACAAGAAGATGAGGTTACAGAACAATTTAAAGTAATTGAAGATTTAAAAGCTCAAATATTGAAAGTAGATGTAAAGAAGACTAAAATAGAAGATGATATAAATGATATTATAAATAAAATGTGGACAGAATATGAACTTACTCCCAACACAATACAAGAAGAGTATAAAAAACCAGATAATATTACACTAACGCAAAAGAAAGTAAATGGATTAAGAAAAGATTTACGTGAACTGGGAAGTGTTAATATAGATTCAATAGAAGAATATAAAAATATGAAAGAAAGATATGACTTCATGTGTGAACAAAGAGTAGATTTAGAAAACACTATGACAAAATTAAGAAAAATTATTAATGATATGACAAGTACAATGAAAGAACAGTTTAAGAAACAGTTTGAAATTATTAATAATAACTTCGCGGAGGTATTTAGGGAATTATTTGGTGGAGGAAATGCTTCTTTAAAATTAGAAGATGAAGAAAATATATTAGAATGTGGAATAGATATTAATGTACAACCACCTGGAAAGAAACTGCAAAATATGATGTTATTATCAGGAGGAGAGAAATCTTTTACAGCTATAGCCTTACTATTTGCTATTTTGAAAATAAATCCATCACCATTTTGTGTTTTAGACGAAATAGAAGCAGCTTTAGATGATGTTAATGTATATCGTTTTGCAGAATATTTAAAGAAATTTTCAAAAGATACTCAATTTTTAGTTATTACACATAGAAAAGGAACTATGGAAGTAGCAGATACAGTATATGGTGTAACAATGGAGGAAAATGGAATATCAAAATTATTATCTATGAAATTAAAATAAAAAACAACCAAGTGTACAATTGTAACACTTGGTTGTTTTAATCAAATCTGTTCTACGCTATCTATACAACGAAAGAAGTCAGTTATTGATATAAATTCAAATGAATTTGTATCTTTTTTTTCATTACATGTATATTGAATACACATGGATTTAATAAAGGACTTTGTTAAATTAAGCGTAATTGACATATCCCGATAAATAAGTTTCACAGGGATTTTAGTTTCTACCATTGGAATCATCCTCCTAAAATTATTAACATAATTATATACTATTTCTTAAAAAAACACAAGAAAAATCTCACTTAAATTTAGTATTTTTATTATATTATATTTTACATAAAAATTAAATAAAAATAATTTCAAATAAAAATATGGAGATATATTAAAAATTATTAGTAAATTATAAAAAATAAAAGTAATAAAAAAAGTACAAGCTACATACAATTAAATAAAACTAATGTACAAAGGAGAGAAAGTTATGTGGGAAACTTTAAGAAAAGAAGAAGTAATACAAAAGCTTAGGGCAGATAGAAAAAAAGGATTAACAAATGAAGAAGTGACTTTAAGAAAACAAAAATATGGCGTAAATAAGCTAGAAGATAAAGCTAAAGAGAGTTTATTTATGAAATTTATAAAACAATTTAACGATTTTATGATTATTATTTTAATAATAGCTTCAATTTTATCTGCAACAATTTCATATATACAAGGAGAAAATGATTATATAGATTCAATTATAATTATATCAATTGTAATATTAAATGCAATTATGGGAGTTATTCAGGAAGCAAAAGCAGAAAAGTCAATTGAAGCTTTAAAAGAGATGACCCCCCAAAAAGCAAAGGTTTTAAGGGATAACATGACAATAGAAATAAATGCAGAAGATTTAGTACCAGGAGATATTATTATATTAGAAGCAGGAAAATTTGTACCTGCAGATTGTAGGTTGGTAGAAAGTTACAATTTCAAAGTAGAAGAGTCAAGTTTAACAGGTGAAACAGAACCTGTTTTAAAAAATGCAGATATAATATGTAAAAAAGATATACCTTTGGGTAATCAATTAAATATGGCATTTATGGCAAGTATTGTAGTTAATGGGCATGCAAAGGCAGTAGTAACAAATACAGGAATGAATACTAAAGTTGGTAAAATTGCTAATATGATAATTGAAGATGAAGCTCCAGAAACACCAATTCAAAAAAAATTAGGTCAGGTTGGAAAAACACTTGGAATTGTATGTTTGGCAATATGTTTTATTATATTTATAATAGGGTTAATCAAAAAAATTGAACCAATGGAAATGTTTATGACATCAGTAGGATTAGCAGTAGCAGCAATTCCAGAAGGATTGCCTGCAATAGTGACTATTGTTCTATCGATTGGTGTAACTAAAATGGCTAAAAGTAATAGCATAATAAGAAAATTACCAGCAGTAGAAACACTAGGAAGTAGTAAAATTATTTGCTCAGATAAAACTGGAACCCTTACTCAAAATAAAATGACAGTAGTAGATATAAAATCAAATAACTCCGATTTTGCAACTGAATTAAGTACAATGTGCACAGATTGTGATATATCATATAAAAATGGAGAAGTAAAAATAAATGGGGAGCCAACAGAAATAGCTTTAGTACAAAATGGGTTAAAGAATAATAAAAATAAAACAGAATTATATAGTCAAATGCCTAGAGTAAATGACATACCGTTTGATTCTAATAGAAAGATGATGACAACTATTCATAAAATAGGAGATAAATATAGAATTATTACAAAAGGTGCACCAGATATTTTGCTACATAGATGCAATCTATCAAATACAGAAAGACAAAAAGTACAGAAAAATAATTTGCAGATGGCTGAAAAAGCACTAAGAGTTATTGCTGTAGCATATAAAGATGTAGATAAGTTACCACTTAAGATTGATACACAAAATATAGAAAATAATTTAAATTTTGTTCGGATTGATTGGAATGATTGACCCTCCAAGAGAAGGAGTAAAGGAAGCTGTAAAAATTTGTAGACGTGCAGGAATAAAAACAGTTATGATAACGGGAGATCATATTGAAACTGCAAAAGCTATTGCAAAAGAATTAAATATACTTAGTAAATATGATAAAGCAATTACAGGACAAGAATTAGATAAAATATCTCAAAAGAAATTAGAAGAAAATATTTCAGATTATTCTGTATTTGCAAGAGTTACACCAGAACATAAAGTAAGAATTGTAAAAGCATGGCAAAGTACAGGCGCAGTAGTTGCAATGACGGGTGATGGTGTAAATGATAGTCCGGCATTAAAAAATGCGGATATTGGAATAGCTATGGGTAAGAATGGTACAGATGTTGCTAAAAATGCATCAGATATGATACTAACAGATGATAATTTTGTAACTATAGTAAAAGCAGTAAAACAGGGAAGAAATATCTATGATAATATAAAAAAAGCAATCCATTTTTTAATAGCAACTAATATTGGAGAAATTGTTACAATATTTATGGGTTTAATATTAGGATTTAAATCTCCACTTTTAGCTATTCAATTATTATGGGTAAATCTAGTAACAGATTCTTTACCAGCAATTGCAATTGGATTAGAACCGCCTGAAAAAAATATTATGAGTAGAAAACCTATTGAACGAAATAAAGGAATATTTTCTGATGGACTGTGGAATAAAATTATCATAGAGGGGATTATGATAGGAATGCTTACATTAGTAGTATTTAGTATAGGAAATAAATATTATGGAATTGAAAAAGGAAGAACAATGGCATTTATTGCAATTGGTATGCTAGAACTTATCCACAGTTTTAATATAAAAAGTGAACAATCCATATTTAAAATAGGAATTTTAGAAAATAAATTCTTAATAGGAAGTTTTATATTAGGCATGTTTGTGCAAACAATAGTTGTAATAATACCAGCACTAGCAGATATATTTAAATTAGTTCCATTAAATCAAACACAATGGATAATAACAATTATAATTTCAATACTTCCAATACCTATTATGGAATTACAAAAAAAAGTAAATGAATTAAAATTTGGAAAAATAATTTATGCAGAAAATCAAAAAATATAAAAAAATAACCAGGAATTTCTTGGTTATTTTTTTATAAATGTTAAAATTTCATCATCAGAAATATTTAATGCTTTAACTATTTTTTTAAATGTTAAAAGTCTAGTATTTTGTTCATTTATTTCTAGTCTTTGTAAATGTCTATTACTAATACCAATTTTTTCAGCAAGTTCTTCTTGAGATAATTTATTTATTAAGCGATATTCCTTTATCATTTTTAACCTCCAATTAAATATACAAAATATTTTATTATACTGTAGATTAAAATAAAACGACATTTTTGTCATAAAGTATTGACTATTAATAAGTAGTACTATAGAATACAAATATATGACAAGAATGTCAGGTATAAATTTTATATATATTTTAAATAATATACTAAGGAGGAAGAATAAGATGATAAAACAACAAACAGAAGAAGGAATCACAATAATTGCTTTAATTGTGACAATTATTGTGATTTTAATTTTGGCAGCAGTAACAATAACAACATTAACTGGAGATAATGGAATATTAAAAGAAGCCAATAGGTCAAAAGAAGAAATAAATGAAAAAACAGCACTAGAAGAAGTACAGATGGAAGCAGCGGGAAGTTTTGATGATAACGGAGTATATCAAGTAGAAATAGCCAAACAAAATTTGAAAAATAATTTAGGTATAGCAGAGAATGATATAAAGCAAAATGGTAGCAGATTAAAAGTAAAATATAAAGCTTATACATTCAATATAGATATAGATGGAAAAGTAAATCTATCTAATGGAGTAGATGTTGTAACAATATTTGATAGTACAGGAAAAGAAGAAGGTAAATTGCATATAGGAGATTTTATAAATTATACAGCAGGTACATGGTCTGATGATGATATGAATAAGATAGCAAAAACAGGAATAGAGCCAAATAGATCAGCGGATACACCATTAACTAATTACCAATTTGGGGGATTTGAAATTGGCGGAAGTAGAGATAATAATGCAACTCCATATGATACAACCTACAATTATGTTCAAGAAATTAAAAGTGATGGAACTAAACAACCAGTAACTGGATGGAGATTGTTTGATGTAGAGGAAAATGGTACAATAACATTAATATCAGCTGGATGTCCAGAAGATTATTATCATCCTTATACAACAAATGGTGGGTTTATATGTGAATATATTTTGACTGGTAATGTGAATAGTAGAGTTGATCCAACTTCTGCAAAATTAGGAACTACTTATAAAGCGAGAGATTGGAGTATGTATTTAAATTCTGAATATAAAGATATAGGTAGTGTAACTGCATTGACAAAAGAAAAATTAGATTCATGGTATACAAAATATACAAATACAGTAGATGCTAACTCAGGAGTAGCTGATACTTTTAGAAAAATATATAAATCCGAAAAAAATTGTATAAATGATGGAATGTATGAATCACTAATTGATAATTATTCATATTATTGGTTAGCATCTGCTGGATATGGAACTTATGGTGCATATTGTATGAAGCCAGATATTCGTGGATTTGCGAATAGGTATGATTTAAAAGTTGCATATGGCGTGCGTGTTTTAATTTCTATACCATCTTACGTTCAGATTTCAGAAAAAAGTGTAGGTACTAAAACTATAACAAGCCGAGATAATGATTATAATTATAATGTATGGAATTTAGAATAAATTTGATTTATAGTATAATTTTTAATTAAAGAAGATTATAAAAAATGACGAAAATATAGGTTTAAAATAGATATGACACACTAAAAAATAAAAATAAATATAGGAAATACCAAAAATATGATAAAAT